>JAVLFO010000067.1:0-11092 GCA_046052805.1 Aquabacterium sp.
CACCTGCGCGGCGGCCAGTGCGGCGCCAGCAGGCAGGCGCTCGTACTCAGGATGGGCGGTCTCAAAAGCCAGTGCCACGTCTTCGTTCTCACGCCGCAGCAGGCTGCAGGTGGCATACACCAGGCGGCCGCCGGGCTTGAGCAGGCGGGCAGCGCTGTTCAGGATGGCCGTTTGTTTGGCCTGCAGCTCCTCGATGGCCTTGGGGCTTTGGCGCCACTTCAGGTCAGGGTTGCGGCGCAAGGTGCCCAGGCCTGAGCAAGGGGCATCGACCAAAACGCGGTCGATCTTGCCGCTCAGGCGCTTGATGCGGTCGTCGCGTTCGTGCGCAATCTGCGTGGCGTACACGTTCGACAGGCCGCTTCGTGCCAGACGCGGCTTGAGGTTTTCGAGGCGGTGCCCCGAGATGTCAAACGCGTACAGACGGCCGGTGTTGCGCATCATGGCGCCCAGGGCCAGGGTCTTGCCGCCAGCACCAGCGCAGAAGTCCACCACCATTTCGCCACGCTTGGCGCCGGTCAGCAGGGCCAGCAATTGGCTGCCCTCGTCTTGCACTTCAACTTGGCCTTCGATGTACAGAGGCAGCTTTTGCAGCGCAGGTTTGCCTTCGATGCGGATGCCTGTGGGCGCATACGGTGTGGGCTGTGCAGGGATGCCTGAGGCCACCAGCGACTCGATCACAGCTTCGCGCTTGGCCTTGACCGCGTTGACACGCAGGTCCAGCGCTGCGCCGGCCGACAGCGTTTCAACCAGGGCCCAAAAGCCCTCGGCACCGAGTTGGTCGCGCAGGTTGTTGGACAACCAGTCGGGCAGGTTGTGCTTGAGCTTGTCTTGCAGGGTGCTGCGGTCGATTTTTTGGGTGCGCGCCAGCCAGCCCGCTTCATCAATCGTCACCGCTTTTTTCAGGACGTGGGCTTCACCTTGCCAAGCCAGGATGGCCAGGCGACGGTCGAGGGGGCCATGGCCAGACTGTGCCAAGTGCGCCCACAACAGGCGTTGGCGCAGCACGGCATAGGCCGTTTCAGCCAAAGCGTGGCGCTCACGCTGGCCGAGCTCTTTGTGCGAGCGGAAGAAATACGAAACGATGCTGTCTGCAGGAGCGTCGAGCTTGAGTACCTCGTGGACGAGTCGCGCGGTGAGGTCGAGTAGGGCGTTTGGGTGCATGGGCGGGATTATCCCGCGTACGCCCCCTCTGCGGGGGGTTCGCTTGAGGGTTTGTCGGTCAACTTCTTGACGCATGACGCCAATGTGCCGGGTCTCCCCTAGGACTAAGCCCGGATGGCGCGAGGCGTCAAGGCGTCGCATCATCGTCCCCTTGTGGAGCGAGTCACCATGGCTGAAACCCGCGTAGCTGCCTCTTATGTCCAATTGCTGTACGACTACCTGAGCGCTCAGGGCCTGGATGCCGAGCGCGTGCTGGGCGTTGCGCGGCCCGAAGCCAGTCAGCACTTTGTGCCCATGTCCGAGTGGCAACAGCTCTTGCGTCGGGTGGATGACCTGGAGCAGCGCCCCGGCTTGGCTTTGCGCATTGCGGAAGGCATCAGCCCGCGCCATTTCGGTGTGCTGGGTTACGCCGCTTTGGCCTGCGACACCTTGATGAGTGCCCTGCAGCGTCTCGAGCGTTTCCACGCCTCGGTGTATGACGTGAACCCGGCCGAAGTGAGCATTGGCGAGGCCGGTGTGGTGATTGAGTGGGGTGTCAAGCGGGGGCGCCCGGGTGCTTTGGTGGACGAAACCGCGATCGCCTCTTTGGTGCAGTTGGCGCGTGACATGACCGGGCGCTACTGGCCGGTGCCGCGCGTCACCTTCGTCAACCCGCGCCCAGCCAGCGTCCAAGCCTACGAAGACTTCTTTGGGGGCGAGGTTGAGTTTGGCTCTGACGCGACGCGCCTCGTGCTGTCACCCAACTACTTGGCTTTGCCTTTGCGCAAATCCGATCCTGCCTTGCTGGCGCTGCTGGACCAGCAAGCCGAGGCACTCCTGCAGCAGGTCGCTGCGGTGCCGGCCATCGTGGATGCTTGGCGGCGCACGCTCGTCCCGCTGATCCGCGAGGGGCGCACGTCCTTAGCCGCCTTGGCCGACGCCCACCACACGAGTCCACGCAGCCTGCAGCGCCGACTGGCCGAGCAGGGCACCAGCTTTCAGCAGCTGTTGGACAACACCCGGCAGCACTTGGCTGAGCGCCACTTGAGGGATGCGCAACTCGACATCGCCGAGATCGCCCTCTTGCTGGGCTATTCCGAGCAAAGCGCCTTCACGCGGGCCTTCCGCGCTTGGACGGGCCTGGCGCCTGCACAGTGGCGCAAACGGCAGGGCTGACACGTCTGTATCCGGGGGTGTCAAATGATCCAAACGGATCATGTGGCCCAAAGCCTGTGCCACACGTTGAACGCACCATCGTGGACATGCACACCGCCCATCAGCCATGACCCTCGCTGCCCACCCCGCCGCGCCCATGGCGCCCGTCAAACCTGCCAACGGCCTGCGTTGGACGGGTGTGGTGCTGACTTTGGCTTTGAGCGGTGTGATCGATGCCCTGACGGGCTTTGAGATCTCGGTGTTCTTGCTCTACACGGTGCCCGTTGGCTTGGCGACCCGCTTCTTCGGGGCCCGTGCCGGTGTGTGGGTGTCCTTCATGGCGACCTTGGTTTGGATCGTGGCCGACCGCTGGTCAGGGCATGCATACTCACAGGATTGGATCCTGTACGTCAACGCCTGCAACCGCTTTGCCTGCTTTGCCTTGACCGTGGCGGCCATTCGCCATGTTGATGTGCGCCACCAGCGTCTGCAAGACCGCTTGCATGCCTTGACCAGCGACGTCCACGCCTGCACGCAGTGCAGTCGCATCGGGGCCGAAGATGGCTACTGGCGCACCGCAGAGCGCTACCTGGTCGAAAAGGGCGGTGCACAGGTGCACCACAAGGTCTGCCCTGACTGCGCCCGACGCAGCTATGCCCGTGCGGGCTATCGCAACCCGCAGGACGAGGCGGCTTGAGCCGACCCAGCAAGCACTTTCGCACCGCACATCCCAGCATCCCACCCGCCCATGTCATTTCGCATCTTGCATTGCATCTCGTCGGTCAACCCCAAGGGGGGCGGGCCCATTGAGGGCGTCAAACAGCTGTCGGCGATCAACCAGCAGCAAGGGCACCATGTTGAGGTGATCAGCCTGGACTCGCCGGATGACCCGTGGGTCAAGGATTGCCCATTGGTCTGCCATGCCATGGGCCCGCACCACATTGGCAGCTACGCCTACACGCCACGCTTGGTGCCTTGGCTCAAGGCCAATGCGCATCGGTATGACGCAGTGATCGTCAATGGCATTTGGCAGTACCACGCCTTCGGCGTATGGCGTGCTTTGCGCAACAGCACCACGCCGAACTTTGTCTTCACCCATGGCATGTTGGACCCGTGGTTCAAGCGTCATTACCCGCTCAAGCACATCAAGAAGTGGCTGTTCTGGCCCTGGGCCGAATACCGCCTGTTGCGTGACGCCACAGCCGTGATGTTCACCTGCGAGGACGAGCGGCGCCTGGCGCGTCAGTCCTTCTGGCTCTACAAATGCGACGAGTTTGTGGTGAGCTATGGCACCAGCGCGCCGCCAGCGCGCGAGGTCGAGCAGCGTTCGGCGTTTGACGCGCGCTTTCCGGCTTTGGTGGCCAAGCGCAAGCTCTTGTTCTTGGGCCGTGTGCACGAGAAGAAGGGCGCGGACCTTTTGTTCAAGGCCTTTGCTGCCTTGCGCTCGCGCCAAGCCGATGCCTTGCGTGATGTGCAAATCGTGATGGCCGGCCCTGCAGACCATGCCTACGGCCAAAGCATGCAGCGCCTGGTCAAGCAGCTGGGCATTGACGATCAAGTGACCTGGACTGGCATGCTCACGGGCGATGAAAAGTGGGGCGCGTTCCGCACCGCCGACGCCTTCATCTTGCCTTCTCACCAAGAGAACTTTGGCATTGCGGTGGCAGAGGCACTGGCCTGTGGCGTGCCCGTCTTGATCTCAAATCAGGTCAACATCTGGCGCGAAATCCAGCAAGCGCAAGGCGGGCTGATCGACGTCGACACGCAAGAAGGCACCGAGCGTTTGATCGAGCGCTGGCTGGCCACACCGCCGGAGCAATGGGCCAGCATGCGCGACAACGCAGAGGCTTGCTTCAAGCAGCGCTTCCTGATCGACCGCACGGCCGAGTCCTTCATCGAAGCGATGGAGGTCTTTGGCTTGCGTCGTCGCCCCTCATCAAGCGCCAAGGCGGCGGCGCTGGCGCAGCCTATTCGGACTTGAGTCGCGCGTCGTTCGGTATGCCCGCAATCGGGCACTCCGATGTACCCACAGTCGGCCGGGTGATGGCTTCGACCATCTTCTGTGTCCCCTCGGGATCTTTGATCCACTTCTCGTAAAACTCGTACGGGCAGGTGGCCACGCCCTTGTCACCTTCGCCTGAATTGATCTTGCCGGTATAGCCCCGGTGCAGCAGCTTGAACAGGTGGTTCTCTGACTGTCCTGTGCTGCGCGCATCGCGGATCAAGCGCTTGCTCAAGGCGGCGTACTGGATGCCGTATTCCTCTTCGCCGCACTCGCCCAGCGTGCGCCCGTCAAACCCAATGATGGCCGAGTGCCCGAAATAGCTGTAGACGCCGTCAAAGCCTGCGGCATTGGCCACGGCCACATAGGTGTTGTTGGCCCAAGCCATGGCCTTGGCCATGAGCACCTGCTGGTCTTTGGCGGGGTACATATAGCCCTGGCAGCGCACCACCAGTTCGGCGCCGCGCATGGTGCAGTCGCGCCAGATCTCGGGGTAGTTGCCGTCGTCGCAAATGAACAGGCTGATCTTCATGCCCTTGGGGCCGTCAGACACATAAGTCTTGTCACCGGGGTACCAGCCTTCAATGGGCGTCCACGGCATGATCTTGCGGTACTTCTGAACGATCTCGCCCTCAGGGTTCATGAGGATGAGCGTGTTGTAGGGCACCTTCTTGGGGTGCTCTTCGTGGCGCTCGCCCGTGAGCGAAAACACGCCCCAGACCTTGGCGTTGCGACAGGCTTGCGCAAAGATCTCGGTCTCCTCGCCAGGCACGCTGGCGGCGGTGTCCATCATCTCCTGGCGGTCGTACATGATCCCGTGGGTGCTGTACTCCGGGAAGATCACCAGGTCCAAGCCCGGCAGGCCCAGCTTCATGCCCTCGATCATGTGGCGGATCTTGTGGGCGTTCTCAAGCACTTCGGCTTTGGTGTGCAGCCGAGGCATTTTGTAGTTCACGACGGCGACACCGACGGTGTCGTCACTGCTGGAAATGTCACCGTGCATCATGGCGCGCTCCTTGGGGTGGTGGACCTGACCTGTGCATTGTGAAAATCGCATGACGGCCCGCCAATACGTTGTTTGACGTAAGCGCTGCGGGCTTGATCGAGCCCGCCTGCAAGCTTGGGCCAGTTGACGCACAATCGCATCCCACCAGCAAGGCCCACACGCTGGTTTTGGATCACCACAAGGAGACAGGCTTGCCAAGCTTGAACGAGCGTCTGCGGGACCTGGGGTCGTCGCGCCTGCTGGCCATGAGCCGCGGCATTGAAAAAGAAGGCCTGCGTGTGCAGGCCGATGGTGTGCTGGCCCGCACGCCCCATGACCCGGCCCTGGGGTCGGCCCTGACGCACCCGCACATCACCACCGACTTCAGCGAATCGCAGCTGGAGCTGGTGACGGGCGTGCACGCAGGGGTTCAAGATTGCCTCGACGAGCTCACCCAGGTTCACCAATACGTGCTGCGCACGATTGGCCCAGAGCGCATGTGGGCTTGCAGCATGCCGGGCGACTTGCCTGCGGATGCCGACATCCCCATTGGCCAGTACGGCAGCTCGAACGTGGGGCAGGCCAAGCGGGTGTACCGCATGGGCTTGTCGCACCGCTATGGCTCGCGCATGCAGACCATTTCAGGCATTCACTACAACTGGTCTTTGCCCGGGGTGAGCAGCGAGGGCTACTTTGGCCTGATCCGCAATTTCCGGCGCCACTCGTTTTTGCTTTTGATGTTGTTTGGCGCCTCGCCGGCGGTCACGTCCAGTTTCGCAGCAGGGCAGTCGCATGCCTTGCAGGCTTTGGGCGATCGCACTTTATTCTTGCCGCACGCCACATCGTTGCGCATGGGCCGCCTGGGCTACCAAAGCGATGCGCAGTCGGCTTTGTGCGTGAGCTACAACGATCTTGACGGCTACGCCACCTCGCTGCACGAGGCCTTGACCGAGCCCTACGCCCCTTACGAGGCCATGGGCGTGCGCGCGGCCGATGGCAGCTACAAGCAGCTGGGCACCAGCTTGCTGCAAATCGAGAACGAGTTCTATAGCACGATCCGGCCCAAGCGCGTGATCCGCCCGGGTGAGCGGCCTTTGCACGCCTTGCGCGAGCGCGGTGTGGAGTACGTCGAGGTGCGTTGCATGGACTTGAACCCGCTGCTGCCTGTGGGCATCGATGCCCACACCATGCGGGTGCTCGACGTGTTCTTGTTGCACGCCCTGCTGTCTGACAGCCCTGCCGATTCGCCTGCCGAAGTCAAAGAGCTCGCGTCCAACCAATTGCTGGTGGCCTCGCGAGGACGTGAGCCGGGTTTGATGTTGCACCGACAGGGTCAAGCCATTGGCATGCAGGCTTGGGGCAATGCGGTGTTGCGCGATGCATGGCCTGTGGCACAGGCTTTGGACGCGGCCCATGGCGACACGGCCTACACCGACGCTTGGCAGCAAGCCACAGAGTCCTTCAACCGCCCCAGCACCTTGCCATCGGCCCGCGTGCTGCACGCCATGCGCGAAGCCCATGCGGGCGACCATGCGGCCTTCGGCTTGGCGTGTTCAGACGCGGTGCGGACCTCGCTGCTGTCGCAACCTTGGTCAGACCAGGCCCAGCAGTTGGCACAGTCGGTGGCGCAAGCCTCGCTGCGCGAGCAAGCGGCCATCGAGGCCGCAGATACCTTGCCTTTCGAGGCTTTCCGCCAAGCCTACCACGACCCGGCGGGCTTGAGCGTTCAGCCCAGCGCCGCCAAGGCCTGAGCCACCTCGGCCATGGCGGGGCGGGCCGCTGCATCGGTTTGGGTGCAACGGGCTTGCCATTGGCGCAGCGTGGCTTGCGTCTCCGCGCTTTCGCTGTGTGCATCCGCAGAGACGCCGTCGGCCAGCTCTTGCAGCAGGTGGCCATAGGCCAACACATCGAGCTTTTGCAAGGCCTTGGCCTGATCGACGTCTGCGGGCAGAGCAGACGCTGCACCGAAGTCGCTCAGCACGGGCTTGCGATCTGGGCTGCACAAGATGTTGTGCCCGTAGAAGTCGCCGTGCAGCAAGCCTCGGGCGTGCAAGTGAGACAGCACCGAGGCCATGCTTTGGGCGGTTGCCAAAGACGATGCGGCTTCGATCGCAAAGCCCGGCGCGTACACATCGCGCGAGCAACTCTCCAAGCTCGGCGGGCCGGCCAGTGGCGTGCAGCCATCGGCCATGCGAGACATCACCAAGCCTGCACGTCCTTCAGGATGTTGATCAATCGCGCCGTGCACACCGATGAGGTTCGGGTGCTCGCCCGCGTGCAAGCAAGCGGCCATCTCACAAGCGGGCAGGCCGTCGCTGGTCATGTGCCCTTTGAAGAGCTTGACGGCCACGTCGTGTGGCGTGGTGCCCGATGCGGCGGCGTGCCAGGTGGCGGCATGGATCAGGCCAGACGCCCCTTCGCCCAGCAGCTGCTGGACCTGCAGGCTTGACCACGCAATGGCATGCGCTTGCGACGCCGCCTGCATGGCTTGCTCTTGCGCTTGGCTCACGGGGTTACCTGCGTAGGCCAGCCAGGCCAAGCGGGGCAGCTGGGGCAGCCAGCCGGGCAGGGCATCGAAGCCATTGGCCGCGATGCGCAGCAAGGCCAGGTGCTGGCATTGCTGCAAGCGATCGGGCAGGGCTTGCAGGCGATTGCCAGCCAGCATCAGCTTTTCAAGGGCGAGGCAATCGCCCAAAGCGGCAGGCAAAGCGCTCAAGTGGTTGTCGGTCAAGATCAGCCAGCGCAAGGCCTTGGGCAAAGCAGCTGCGCTGAGGTGCTCAATGTGGTTGGACTTGAAGCCCACCATGCGCAAGGCAGGGCAATCGCCCAAGGCTTCGGGCACCTGCGTGAACGCGTTGTTCGAGGCGAACAGCACGCGCAGCTTGCGCAGCCGGCCCAGGTCGTGTGGCAGCTCGCGCAGGCGGTTGCCTGTGAGGTTGAGCACCTCCAGGGTGTCGGCCAGGTCAAACACCTCGGGCGGCAACTCGGTCAGTGCGCACGACAGGTCCAATCGCGTGGCGCCCGCCAGTTGGCCGGCGCGCAGTTGTGCCAGCGTATCGGGCTGTGGGTGGGGGCTCATGTGGGCTTGGCCATGACGGCTTCAAACAGCGGTGTGGCCAGCCAGGCGTCCAGCCAGCGGCGAAGGTGGTGTAGAGGCGCTTGGTCAAACCACGTGCGGTCAACGGCGGCAAACTGGCGCACAAAGGGCATGAGGGCCACATCCGCCAGGCTGGCCTGCTCGCCGCACAGATGGGCATGCGTGGCCAGGCGTGCATCCCACTCGCTCAGCACCTCGCTGATGGCTTGGTCGCGCCATTGCGCCGCACTGCGCTCGGGGTGTCGATCAGGGTATTTGTAGCGGTCCAGCAAGGCCTTGAAGGCGCCATCGTTGAGGGCGATCAGGCTCAGCATCTCGGGCATGGGCGCTGCGCTCAGCCAGCCTTGCGGATCGCGCTGCATCAAGGCCCAGCGCATGATGTCCAGGCTCTGGTCGATCACCTGCCCATCGGGCAAGACCAGCACGGGCACGGTGCCTTTGGGTGAGGCGGCCAGCAGCGCGGCAGGCTTGTCCCGCAAGACGACCTCGTGCAAGCTGAAGGCGACACCTGCACTGCGCAAGGCCAGTCTGGCCCGGATGGCGTAGGGGCAGCGTCGGTACGAGTACAGCAGCGGCAGGGCCATCAGTCGATCACGCGCACGCCTTTGAAGAAGGCCACGTGGCCACGGATGTGCTCGTAGCCCTCTCGTGGCTCCAGATAGGTCCAGGCGGCATCGGGGTTGACATCGCCATTGACGAACAGCGATTGGTAGGTGGCCTTGCCTTTGAGCGAGCACATGGTCGTGTGGTTGCTGTGCAGCAGGTGGTCGCGCTTGACCGAGTCGGCAGGGAAGTAGTGGTTGCCTTCGAGCACCTCGGTGGTGTCGCTCTCGGCTATCACGGTGTCGTTCCAGATGGCTTTCATGGGGTGTCCTCGCAGAGGGGTAGGGCGTGCGTGGACGACATTGTGAGGCGGACGGCGGTGCGATGGGCGCGCAGCCTAAAATGCCGTGCGCGATCCGCCTGCCACGAGCCCACCCATGTCCAAGAAACTCTGCCTGTCTGCTGACCAAATCAAACCGCTGGCCACGGGCGTGGGCGAGTGCATCGTCACCGAAAAAATCACGGGCCAGGGCTTGCCAGTGCGCTTCATGTACCGCGAAGCACCGATTTTTCCGAAAGACAGCGGCTGGCGCTTTCTGTCAGGGCTGGAAAGCGACGAGTACATGGAGAACGCCAAGAACCAAGGCGTGCACGACGTCAACCTCGTGGCCAACATCGACCCAGCGGTGATCCCGCACCTGAACGAGCCCGTGGGGGCGGCGTTTGAACGCCTGAGCGCCGACGAGCCTTTCGAGCCCGCCGGCGATTGGGAACCTGACGAAGACTGAGCCCGTTGCAGGCGCAGTGCGCGGCGTCAGTGGCTGATCATCCAGGGCCGCTTGCTGGGGAAGGTCTTGGAGCCATCGGGTGCACGCACCGTGGTGGCTTTTTTCGACGTTGAGCAGCAGCCGCAACCCGATGGGTGCTTGAGCCGGCCGTAGCTGCCCGAGCCGCCCTCCAGGCTTTTGGACGAACGCGGTTCGTGACGCGCGCGCTCGTTGGTGTCCATCGCGAAACGCGTCTCGCTGCTCACGCAGGCCAGGCGTGGTGCGCTGACGAACACCCGTGGCGAGCCCGTGCCGCAGTCGGGGCAGGCCGCAGGGTCGTTGCGGGCGGCCAGGCTGCGAAAGGCATCGAAGCCACCGCAGTCTGGGCAGGCATAGTCGTAGGTGGGCATGCGCTGGCTCCTGGGTTGGGGCTCACTTCACGTCGGGCGAGATCGGCATCTGCACGCTGCCATCGAGGAACTTCGTCGGGCCTGCGGCGGTCGGGTTGATGTCAAAGTCGAAGATCTCGGTGGGCAGCCACAAGGTGGCGCAGGCATTGGGCACGTCGACCACGCCGCTGATGTGGCCCTGCACCGGTGCGGTCCCTAAGATCGAGTAAGCCTGGGCGCCGCTGTAGCCAAACTTCTTGAGGTACTCGATGGCGTTCAGGCAGGCCTGACGGTAAGCCACATTCACATCGAGGTAGAGCTGCTTGCCTTGCTCGTCGACCGAGATGCCTTCAAAGATCAGGTAGTCGTTGTAGACGGGCTTGATGGGGCTGGGCTTGAAGATGGGGTTTTTGATGCCGTACTTGGCCATGCCACCCTTGATCAGGGTGACCTTCATGTGCACCCAGCCGGCCATCTCGATGGCGCCGCAGAAGGTGATCTCGCCGTCGCCTTGGCTGAAGTGCAGGTCGCCCACGCTCAAGCCAGCGCCGTCCACATACACAGGGAAGTAGACCTTCGAGCCGCGCGACAAGTCCTTGATGTCGCAGTTGCCGCCGTGTTCGCGTGGGGGCACGGTGCGTGCGGCGGTGGCTGCGGCCTTTTCTTTGGCCTCGCCCGTCAGGCGGCCCATGTGGGCGGTGCCGGCAAAGGGCGGGTTGGCCAGGCCGGTGTTGGTGGGGTCAGAGTCGATCAGCTCTTGCTCGCGCGTGTTCCACATCTCCAGCATTTTGTGGTCGGGCAGGCAGCCGATCAAGCCAGGGTGGATCAGGCCGGCGTAGCTCACGCCAGGCACGTGGCGGCTGCTGGTGAACATGCCATGGAAGTCCCAGATGGACTTTTGCGCCAGTGGGTAGTGCTCGGTCAAGAAGCCGCCGCCGTTCTTCTTGCTGAAGAAGCCGTTGAAGCCCCACAGGCTGTCTCTTATACACATCTGACGCTGCCGACGATCGCATA
>JAVLFO010000068.1:0-2814 GCA_046052805.1 Aquabacterium sp.
CCAGATCAAGCCAATACGGCCAGTCTCGTCGGAGTAGAAACATGACGTTCCAGCAACTCTTTGCCATTGTCCGGGCCCGGTGGGTCGTGGCATTGGCGGTGTTTGCGCTGGTGTTTGGCGGAGTCGCCGCCTACACCCTTCTCACGCCCAAAACCTACACCGCCACGGCTTCCGTGCTGCTGGATGTCAAGAACGCCGACCCGATCGCGGGCATGGTGTCGCCCTCCCTGGCCACCCCCGCTTATCTGATGACGCAGGTCGACATCATCACCAGCAAGCGCGTGGCCACCAAGGTGATCCGCAACCTGCGCCTGAACGAGTAGCGCGAGATGCGCCAGAAGTGGCAGCAAGCCACCAAAGGCACGGGCGACTTCGAGGGCTGGCTGGCCACCTTGATCCGCGCCTCGCTTGACGCGCATCCATCGCGCGGCTCCAACGTCATCTTTTTGAATTACCAGGCCGCAGACCCCACCTTTGCAGCGGCCATCACCAATGGTTTTGTTCAAGCCTACCTGGAGACGGTGCTTGAGCTGCGCACCAACCCAGCCAAGCAGTCGATGGACTTTTTTGATGCCAACGCGAAGTCTTCTCGCGCTGCACTCGAAGAGTCCCAGAACCGCCTGTCGGAATACCAGCGCGACAAAGGCTTGTTGGTGACCGATGAGCGCCTTGACGTTGAAACCGCACGGTTGGCCGAGTTGTCGAACCAGTTGGTGCAAGCACAGGCCGCCTTGGTGGACTCGGGCAGCCGCAATGCCGCCGCCGTGGCGCAAGGCGAGCGCTCGCCCGATGTGGGCGGCAGCCCCATGGTGGCCAGCCTCAAGACCGATCTGACACGCTTGCAGACCAATCTGGAGCAGCTGACCACGCGCTTCGGTGATGAGCACCCCCAGGTGCTCGAAGTCAAGTCGGGCATTGCAGAGACCAAGCGCAAGCTCGATGCCGAGATCCGCCGCGTCACCAGCAGTGTGGGCGTGGGCAACTCGGTCAACGCCTCGCGTGTCAGCCAGATGCGCGTGGCACTGGACGAGCAGCGCATCAAGGTCTTGCGCCTGAAGGCCACGCGCGACGAGGCCGCCATCTTGCAGCGCGACGTCGACAACGCCCAGCGCGCCTACGACGGTGTGCTGGCCCGCATGAACACCAGCAACCTCGAGCGTCAAGCCAACCAGGCCAACATCTCGGCCCTTGAAAGCGCTGTGGCGCCGTCGGTGCCATCCAACCCGCGCATCTCGACCAACATCGCTTTGGGCGCCATGGTGGCGGGCGTGTTGGCCTTGGCCGTCGCCTTGGTGATCGAGCAACTCGACCGCCGCCTGCGCGTGCAGTCCGAGGTTGAGCAGCTCTTGAACCAGCCTTTGATTGGCAGCATTCCTTCGTTCAACAAAGGTCGCAAGGTCGGCCTGGACTTGGCCAAGCGCCTGCAGATCCCGAGCAACCCGCTGCCCGCATTGCCGCACAAGGCCTGATCACCATGAGCTCATTCAACGCCAACACACAGGCGCACTCAGACGTGCAAGACGTTTCCACCCTGGGCGACATCTTGCAGCGCACCAAGGGCCTGAGCGCCGAGCAGGTCGAGATGGCCGTGCAGTACCAACGCCAGCATGGTGTGCGCTTTGGTGAAGCGGCTGTGGCCCTGGGCTTGGCCCGTCCTGAAGACGTGATCTGGGCTTTGGCTCAGCAGTTTCACTATCCCTACAGCCCCGTGGGTCAGGCCAAGCTCAACGAAGAGTTGGTGGTGGCCAACGACCCGTTCTGCGAGGACGTCGAGGCCTTTCGCGATCTGCGCTCGCAATTGATCATGGGCGTTTTGGGTGACCCCGATCAGCGCCGCGCGCTGGCCATCACCAGTTCGGATTCGGGCGACGGCAAAACCTTCGTGGCGGCCAACTTGGCCGTGGCGTTTGGGCAGTTGCCTGGTCGCACCCTGTTGGTCGATGGCAACCTGCGCCAACCTCGTCTGCACAAGCTCTTTGGCATCGAAGCCAGCACCGGCTTGAGCAGCGTGCTGGCCGGGCGTGCCGATGCGCAAGTGATCTTGCCCGTCGCGCACTTGCCCAACCTGTACCTGATGCCTGCTGGTGTCGTGGCACCCAACCCTGCCGAGCTCTTGCAGCGTGCTTCTTTGAGCTTGTTGATGCGCGAGTTGCTGACGAAGTTCGACCACGTGCTGGTCGACACGCCATCGCATGCCGTGGGCGCAGACGCCCGTGTCATCTCGGTGCATTGCGGTGCTTCGCTGGTCATTGGTCGAAAAGATCGCAGCCGAATCCCTCGGATGCAGGCGCTTGTCAAATTGCTGAACAAAAGCAACGTCAAGATGGCCGGTGTCCTGATGAACGAGTTCTGAACATGACCCAAAAAATTGCATTGATCACAGGGGTGACTGGCCAAGACGGCTCTTACCTGGCCGAGTTCCTGTTGAAGAAGGGCTACGAGGTGCATGGCATCAAGCGCCGCTCCTCGCTGTTCAACACCGACCGCATTGATCACCTCTACCAAGACCCGCACGTTGACAACCGCAACTTCGTGCTGCACTACGGCGACCTGACCGATTCGACCAGCTTGGTGCGCATTGTTCAAAAGGTGCAGCCCGACGAGATCTACAACTTGGCCGCGCAAAGCCACGTGGCCGTGAGTTTTGAAGAGCCCGAGTACACCGCCAATGCCGACGGCATCGGCGCGCTGCGTTTGCTCGAAGCCATCCGCATTTGCGGCCTGGAAAAGAAGACCAAGTTTTACCAGGCCTCCACATCAGAGCTTTATGGCCTGGTGCAAGAAATCCCGCAAAAGGAAACCACGCCTTTCTAC
>JAVLFO010000069.1:0-5055 GCA_046052805.1 Aquabacterium sp.
TTTTTTTGTGCTTGACATTGCTGACGCGGCAGTCGTTTGCTTGGCTGCTGCCCTGCATCGCATGGCTCGCGTGGACCAGTAGCACGGGCCTCGCAGAGCGTTTGGTGCGATTGGCTGCGTTGCTGCTGGCTTGCGCCCCCTTGGGCGCATTGGTGGCACTTTGGCATGGCCTGGTCCCGCCTTCCTTCCAGCGAGCGCATGAAGCCCATGCCTACCTGAACTTGCGCAGTTTTGAGTTTTCCTTGGCCTTGATCGGGTTTTACTTGCCATTGCTGCAGCCTCGGCAATGCATGGCGGTTGCGGTGCGGCGTGATGCTGTTGTGTGGGGCGGGCTCGTGGTGGCCGTGGCCCTGCTGCTTCTCGCCCCCCTGGGGCATCAGGTGTCAGACGATGGCTTTGTCTGGCGCATGTCGGCAGCCTTGCCTGATGTCGCTGGCAGCTCGCTGTTGTTTTGGGCATTGTTGCCGGCCGGATGCGTCGGCTTGATTCACTTGGTGCTGAATGCCCGGGACCGTTTTGGCACCTGGGCCTTGTTGGCGTTCATCGTGTCGATGTTGCCCTCAGGGTTGCTGTTCCAGAAGTACACAGACCCGTTCATCCCAGTCTGCATCCTCATGGCCACCCAAGAGGGGCGTCCACTCGATCGCACGCAGTTGGGCATCGTCGGTGTGTTGATCCTGTGCTTTGTGGCTTATGCATTGCTGCCTTACAGGCACCTTGGCGGGTGAGCCAAGTCGAACCATGGAGAGCGTTTCGGCAGGATCGACGACAATGTCCGGCATCAACAACACGGAATGATTTCACATGATGTTCGTCGAACGCTTGGGTCGCGCGCAGCAAGCCAACGAGTCGCTGCTGTGCGTGGGGCTTGACCCTGAGCCCAGCAAATTCCCTGGCGCCTGGAAGGGCCAGAGCGATCGCATCTATGACTTCTGCGCCGCCATCGTCGACGCCACGAAAGACCTGGTTTGCGCTTTCAAGCCGCAGATCGCCTATTTCGCGGCCCACCGCGCAGAAGACCAGCTCGAGCGCTTGATGGCGCACATGCGCCGCGTGGCGCCCAACGTGCCTGTGATCCTGGACGCCAAGCGTGGCGACATCGGCTCGACCGCCGAGCAATACGCCCACGAGGCCTTCACGCGCTACCAGGCCGACGCGGTCACGCTGTCGCCCTTCATGGGTTTTGACACCATGGAGCCCTTCCTGCGCTACCCCGGCAAGGGCGTGATCCTGCTGTGCCGCACCTCTAACCCGGGGGGCTCTGATTTGCAGAGCCTGCGTCTGGCCGACATCGAAGGCCAACCCCGCGTCTACGAGCACATCGCAAGCCAAGCGCAAGCTGCATGGAACACCAATGGCCAGATGGGCCTGGTGGTGGGCGCCACCTTCCCTGAAGAGATCGCCCGTGTGCGTGAACTCGCGCCCACGCTGCCCTTGCTGATCCCTGGTGTGGGCGCGCAAGGTGGCGACGCTGCTGCCACCGTCAAGGCGGGCCTCAAAGTGGATGCATCAGGCCAAATCACGGGCACCATCGTGGTCAACAGCTCGCGTGCGGTGCTGTATGCCAGCAGCGGAGACGACTTTGCCAGCGCGGCGCGCCAAGCGGCGCAAGCCACGCGGCTGGCGCTGAACGCGGCGCGCTGAGCGTGTCGCCCGCAGCAGGCCACAGACACGAGTAAGCCAACATGTTCGTGCTGCGCCTGTTGCTCAAAAACGTGTTCAGGCACCGCCTGCGCACGCTGCTGACGATGGTCGGCCTGGTGGTGGCCATCTCGGCCTTTGGCCTGCTTCGCACCATCGTCGATGCTTGGTATGCCGGTGTTGATGCCACGTCGAGCACGCGTCTGATCACGCGCAGCTCGATCTCCCTGACCTTCCCGCTGCCCATGCATTACGGTGAGCGCATCCGCGCGGTCGAGGGCGTCAGTGGCATCTCATGGGCCAACTGGTTTGGCGGCGTCTATATCACCGAGCGCAACTTCTTCGCGCAGTTCGCCATCGACCCCGAGAGCTACCTCAAGCTCTACCCCGAGTTCGTGTTGAGCGATGCCCAAAAGGGCGACTTCATGCGCGACCGCCAAGGCTGCATCGTGGGTCGCAAGCTGGCCGGTAAGTTTGGCTGGCAGGTGGGCGACACCATCGCGCTGCGCGGCACCATCTACCCCGGCACGTGGTCGTTCACCATCCGCGGCATTTACCAGGGCAAAGACGCCAAAACCGATGAGCAGCAAATGTTCATCCACTGGAAGCGTCTGGCCGAAGGGGTGCGCGTCAAAGGTGGCTCTACTTTGGCAGATTACGTGGGCGTGTATGTGGTCGGTATCCACAACCCCGATGAGGCGCCGCTGGTGTCGCAACGCATCGACGCTTTGTTCAAGAACTCGCTGGCCGAAACCCTGACCGAGACCGAGAAGGCCTTCCAGCTGGGCTTTGTCTCCATGAGCGAGGCCATCTTGCTGGCCGTGCAGGCCGTCAGCTTCATCATCATCTTGATCATCATGGCGGTCATGGCCAACACCATGACGATGACCGCCCGCGAGCGCCTGGCCGAGTACGCCACCCTTAAGGCCTTGGGCTTTCCGCCCAGCTTTGTGGTCAAGCTGCTGTTTGGCGAGAGCCTCTTGATCGCGGCCATTGGCGGCGGCTTGGGCATCGCCTTGACCTTCCCGATGGCCAAGGGCTTTGTCTCGGCGGTGGGCACCTTGTTCCCGATCTTCCACGTCTCGACAACCACCATTGGATTGCAGGCGTTGGCCTGCGCGGTCGTGGGCGCCGTGTCGGCCGCTTGGCCTGCCTGGAAGATGTCACGCATCGACATCGTGCAAGGTCTGCGGCACGTGGCCTGAGTCTCCTCTGCGCGCGTTACGCCCTGTTTCAGTCACCCCCTCCACAGAGGGGCGGTTTGCAGGGTGCGGGCGGTCAGAATCTGCCCCCTGAACATCCATAAATTGTCAAAACAGGGAACACCGCATGAGCCTGGTCTCATCGGCGCTGAGTGGCGCTGCGTCCGCCTTGCAGGGGGCGCTGGCGCAGCTCGTGGCGCAGTGGCAGAGCCACACCCGTCTGTACACGCTGCAGGCCGCCAGCCGTGAGCGCGCCTTGCCCGCTGACCTCATGGTCGAGAGCTTCGTCTTGCACGATGCGCTCTCGCAACCCTTTGCGCTCTACATCAACGCCTTGGTGCTCGATGCGCACGTTGAGCTCAAGCAGCTCTACGCCCGCCCCATCAGCTTGCTGACCACGCTGGCCGACGGCAGCCGCACGCGCCGCAGCGGCTACGTCACCGAAGCGCATGCGCTCGACAGCGATGGTGGCTTGGCCCGCAAGGCCTTGCTGGTGCAGCCTTGGATCGCTTTGCTGGGCCACACCCTCAACAGCCGCGTTTGGCAAGACAAGTCCGTCATCGAGATTGTCGAGGACGTGTTCGCCGACCACGCCAGCATCGCCGCTTGGCGCTGGGACGAGGGCGTCGATGCCCACGTGTCCCAAGGCCTCTTTGCCCGCAACCAAGGGCAGCGCGCTTACTGCGTGCAATACCGCGAAACCGACCTCGACTTTGTGCAGCGCCTGCTGGCCGAAGAGGGCATTGCCTGGCGCGTTGAAGAATCAGATGACGCCCCTGGGGGACACGGCCTGGTGCTGTTCGCCGACAGCGCGCAGCAGCCGCAAGACGCCACCAGTGCCAGCAGCCTGGGCGGGCAGGGCATTCGGTTTCACCGCAGCAGCAGCCAAGAAGTGCAAGACAGCATCCAGGCGCTGGGCGCGTGGCGTCAAGTGGGCACCACGGGCACCACGCTGCAAGGCTGGGACTACAAAGCGCATGCCGCCATCGCCGCCGATGTGCCCACCAGCCACGACTGGGGTGGCAGCGAGGCCACGAGCTTGCAATCTTGGTTGACCAGCTACGACCCGACGGGTGACTTTCTGTTTGGCAACCAGGCCGAGGCGCAGTTCGCGGCCACCCGGCTGCAAGAGGCGCACGAGGCTCGCTACAAAACCTGGGTGGGCTGCGGCACCGTGCGCACCTTGCGTGCAGGTACCTGGGCGGGCATCACCCAATCCACGCTCGAACCCTTGGCAGCGCTGGGCTTGCTGGACGAAGACAAGCAGTTCTTCTTCACCAGCGTGCACGCGGTGGGCATCAACAACCTGCCCAAAGACCTGAGCCAAGCCATTGCGCAAACCTTGGGGCCCTCTGAGTTGCCGGCTGGCGACGCCTTGCTGCAAGCGGCTTTGCCCGATGCAGAGCCTGAGTTGGACTCGACCGCGCTCTACCAACGCGCCGCTGAAACCGGCTACGCCAACCAGTTCCAGGCCTTGCGCCGCAAAGTGCCGTGGCGCCCCGTGCTGCTTGATGGCACCGGCCTGCGGCCACGCCCTCGGCCCACGGCCTTGGGTCCGCAAACGGCCATCGTGGTGGGCCCTGATGCCGCCACTCAAGCCAGCGGTGCCGATGAGCTCTACACCGACGCCCTGGGTCGCGTCAAAGTGCAGTTCCATTGGCAAGCCCAGGCGCTTGAGACGGGCGCTGGGCAGGCTGGTGCGGCCAGCACCCACAGCTGCTGGCTGCGTGTGCTGCAGCGCTCGGCAGGTGCGGGCATGGGCCACCAACTCATTCCACGCATTGGGCACGAGGTGTTGGTGGGCTTTTTGAACAACGACATCGACCGTCCCTTTGTGCTGGCCAGCCTGTACAACGGCCGTGGCGAGTCGGCCGTGCCGCACACCCCGGGCGGGCAAGCCGCTGAGCGCGACACCCAAGCCCTGCTCGACTCAAGCGACCACAGCCCCAGCAGCCAGATGAACCTGGTTGGATCCGGCAGCGGCGGGCACAGCCCCGCGTGGCATGGCGCAGCACCCGGTGCAGCATCCAGCGGCAACCCAGGCCAGAACAACGCTGCGGCCCTGAGTGGTGTCAAGAGCAAAGAGTTCGGCGGCCTTGGCCACAACCAACTGGTGTTTGACGACACCCCGCAGCAGTTGCGCACCGCCTTGCACAGCACCCAGGCCCAGACCTGGCTGCAAATGGGCCACCTGCTGCACCAGGCCGACAAC
>JAVLFO010000070.1:0-1760 GCA_046052805.1 Aquabacterium sp.
GTTTTGCGTCCAGTCGAGCGCCACGTCGCACCACTTCTGCCAGGTGGGCGGCAAGGCCCGGCGCTCGTCGAGCACGCCCACGCGCAGGCCGATGGGCGTGGGCTTGTCGGCGTCGTAGGTGTAGAGCGGTGAGCCGCACTCCGGGCAGAAGGCCTGCGCCCGGCGCGCGCCGCTTTCGGCCACCTTGACGTACACCTTGGGCGTGCCCTGGGTCAAGGCGAAGGAGCCGGGCAGCGCCGGTGTGGACAGCCGGAAGGCCGTGCCGGTCAGCTTCTGGCAATCGTTGCAATGGCAGATGCTGGTGAGTTGGGGGTCGGCCTCGGCGACGAAGCGAACGTGGCCGCAGTGGCAGCTGCCGTGGACTTTCATGGGTGGCTCCTTGGGGGGCAGGACGCTCAGATTCAGGGGCGAACATTCGCCGCAACTTGCATGGCCGCGATGGCCTCTTTCGCCGCTTTGAGGCTGCCACCGTGGATTTCACGATGGCAGCGCATCGCGTCCGCGCTTCGGCCTGCCGCGACCAGGCGCAGAACGTCTTCGGGTGTGGCCTTGCCCGCCGGTGGGCAAATGCCCTGGCGGCGCAACCAGGCCAGGTGGATGCGGGGCATCACCAGAAGGGCCAGCACGAACAACAATCCGATGAGCGCCGGCGTGGAGAGGTTCATGGGGCTTCCCGATGTTTTGTGGACGCTGAATTCTGGACCTTGGCGTTGCGCTTCATTGTTGAAGCTGCGCGCTGTTCAACTGACATTTGTCCACCCGTGCGCTTCATCTCGACCTTGTGCCGCCAGCCATCCACAAACGGCACCTGCAGCCATTGGTATGACATGGATGATGGGAGACTTGGGCCATGGGGTGCCGGACATGAGGGTTGACAACGTGGCTAGCGCGATAAGACCCGAGGTGGCGCCCAGCAGAGCGCCGAATTCTGTGGTGCTCAGTGCCTTCAATAGCGTTCGTGCGTTCCACGCTGACACATAGATGGCGCCAGCCAGAGCTGCAGGGGCAAGCCCAACCCCATAGCCGAACAGCATGAAGAGGCTGCCACCAGATAGGGTTGGCGTGCCGCCGGCGCCAAGCAGCAGCGCCGTCAAGACGCCAATACCAGGACCGATCAGTGTGAACTGGACCAAAGGTAAGAGGTATGGCTTCAGTCGCATAGATCGTGATATTGGATCGCCTAGCGCCGGCGTTAAGGGGCGGCAAGCCGCGTAGCGGGTTGACGTCCCCTTGAACAACCTGTTAGGCAATGGTCAGTAAATATTTGGTTATTCATTGCGCTGTCCTATGCATGTTGACCCATTCCTGAACACTTGGTCGTTGCCATTGTGCTTGGGCATAGGCAACGAGGCGCGGAGGCACTTTGTCGCCAGCCAGGACAAGCCTGTTGAGCATGAGCGCCAAGTCGGTGTCTGCAATTGACCAGATGCCGAAGAGCGAATCAGCACCTTCGGGAAGTACGTTCTCAACGGCGGTAAACAGCTTGGATGCGGCTGCTTGTGCCTCTTCTGACAGAGGTGGGTGTGCGCCGCCGAAGAAGATCACTTCGGTTGGACGCTGCTGCCGAATTGGCATGAGATCGCTGCGAAGCCATGCCTGGATTTCACGCGCTTTTGCCTTTTGCTGAAGATCTTTTGGGTACAGGCTGGTGCCAGGAAAGCTGTCTTCTATGAACTCGCAAATGGCTGAAGACTCTGATAGGTGAAAGCCGCCATCGGTAAGTGTTGGAACTCGCAAGGTGCTTGACAGGGCAGCATATG
>JAVLFO010000071.1:0-1679 GCA_046052805.1 Aquabacterium sp.
TGTTTTTGATGGTTTTTGGTGGTTTTGATGAGGATGCAGCGGTGTTGAGTGGTATAGCGCGGTGTCGCTCGTGATTTTAGACCCTGGGGACCATCCCTGCCGACCCGCTTCATCTTTGTGCCGCTGGAACCAAATTGGTGTTTTTGATGGTTTTTTGGACTTTTATTCGTGACCAACGATGAATGAACAACTTCCAAGGTGTCTAATTGTTGATTATATTACGTGCAATGAAGCTAAATTGATTTCACTCATTAAAACCTGTAGCAACATGTATCAAAATTTTTCACTCGGTAGTTGTCGGGGACGCTGAGTGTGATTCGGGTGAATAAATGTGTTTTATTAACTCCCTAATATGTTTAATTTAGCTAGACACCTTGGAAGTCACTCATCTATCTTCGATCATGGCTCAATTTTTCCCAAAATAGAGTTTTTGAGGCGATGGGTTCCAGCTGCACAAAGATGTAGATATTTGGCCGGTAAGCAGCCCCGGGCCTGTTACCATTATTCCCGCTGCCAAATACCACTCAAATTCACTCCATCCGCGTTATCTCGACCCCCAAAAGTCGATTTCAAAAAAAAGTATATCCCGATTCGACCGAAACTTTGTGGGGGGTAGTTTCTCATCGGATAAGAGCGTTTAAACACCTAATCCCAACTTCTTAAAAAATTACATTTTCAAAATTTTCCTAAGTACCCAAAAAATAAAAACCCCTAAACAATGCAGGCCCAGTACAATAACGTGAATAGCCGGTGGTATCGAACCTATACACTGCTAGGGCTACCATCTGGCGCAATTTCTAACGATTCTGAGCACGGGAACCCAAAAATCCGACCCACCTGTAAACGTACTTAGAAAATTTTGAAAATGTAATTTTTTTAAGAAGTTGGGATTAGGCGTTTAAGCAGTCTATTTCAATGAGAAACTACCCTTACCCCTCTGAAAGAAACAAAAAACATAGCCTGATTTTTTATTTATTTATAAATTGACACACCCATCAAGGTCTTCAATCTCTCCTTCAATTTCTTCGATCTCTCCTTCGATTTCTTCTTCGATCTCTCCTTCGATCTCTTGAACACCTTGATGCTGAGCGGGTTGTAACTCTTGTTGTTGCAATTCGTTTTGCTCTTGTTGGTTGTTGTCCATTTTTTCGAAATTGTCTTGCGTTATTTGTAAAATTGTGATTTTTTGTATTTGCGGCTGGTATCTTTTGATATTGTGTTTTATTTCGAACAAACAAAATTGTTGATTTATTAAAGAATGAAAATAACAGTGATGATGATCATGCGCCAATCTATCTATTGAATCCCCTTAAGGGGAAATTAATTTTTGAAGCAAAGAAATCGTTCCTTGCAGACCCATTCACAGCTCATCTGACGTAATTATCGTCGGTTCAGGGCAGATGCGCGGTGATTCATCAATTCGAAGATCGTCACTAGTTTCTCTTCGAGACAAAGGTTTCAGCTTCGTACATCACGCCATCAAATCCCGTTCTAACGCGACTTTTCAACATTCTACCCGTTTGCCTAGACGATGATACTTCGCAGCATCACCTACCATCCAAACGGGATATATAGATTTGACATCATGCACATTTCACCACTGGTCTCCCACGTGACTACTCCATGCACTCTCTCAAGCTTAACTTCAGGGTTCGAGAAGAGACCTGGTGTATCCTTGA
>JAVLFO010000072.1:0-2033 GCA_046052805.1 Aquabacterium sp.
AGTAACTCATGGAACTTATCCTTCTCCTGTGGCAATTTTTTCAGAAGTATTTCTTGACACTGCAGACATGGAAACCGTTTGCCCCATTCGAAAATTATTCCACTTGCCAATTTAGAAGCAAAAACACTTGCAGTAGAAATTATCAAATATGGAAATCAGTATCTTTCTCCGTTTACCGTTCGTTCCGACCAAGGTGGTCCATTTGCATCCAGAGTTTTTCTTGAAGCAACCAAAGCAATGGGGACTAATCAACATTTTACAGTTGCTAATGTGGAATATCCACGTGCTTATGGAGAAACTGGTATTCGAGTTGCCAAAAACTCAATTCGTAAATTTACACTTTGTTCTGGTTTACCTGCAAATCAATGGAATACAACTTGTGACAATGTTTCATCAAATTCGAACAACTTACCTTCAGTGTCTCTATTGGGTCGTGCTCCAAATGATTATGTTTATGGAACTCGTCGTCAACCACAAGATTTTATTTTCGTTGATCACTGGGTTGAAGCCGTTAAACGTGTTCCACTCACAAAAATTCTTGAAGAACAAATTGAACGATTTCAACAAGCCATTGGATTTAATCGCCGCGATTTAGAAATGCATCGCTCCCGTGCTTCCGTGCAAGAGAAAAAACTTGTTCGTACATTACAAAACAACTTCGTCCCACTTGTAGATTCTGTTTTTATTGCTGAACTCCTTCCAGCCAATGCAGTGGTCCCTCGTTGGAATCGAATCGCATTAGTTATTCGCGCTACTGGTGATCGTTCATATGAAGTAAAAGAATGGATCACGAATGTCGTTTCTGAACAACATGTGTCAAATCTCCGTCATGTCACCGATTCCCAATGGTACAACAACCTCTCCAACTGGGATATGATTTTTTGGGCTGCTTACAACCGTTATGGTATTAGCTTTATCGATTCTGTTCAATTTCAAGATCCATTAAATGTTAACAGCCCATTACAATGCAAAGTTCATTATTCTGATGAAAGAGTGGGAACTGCAACCGAATTAGTTTCCAAATTTTTACCCCATCTTCCTCTCCTCTTCCAAGTTCTTTGCCAAACCGATGCAGTCCCTGATGGACCAGTGTTGGAAAAGCTTTATCTAATGTTAGATGAAGCTGGACACATGTTAGATATGTGATCCACATCGCCTGTGTGAGAAAATCCAAGAAAACCAGTCTCTAATCCTTCCTTAAGTGGGGGGGGATTGATCAATTGTGGTGGTTTCGTAGAGAAACTGTTTACCACTCATTCTTTCCTTAAATAAGCATTTTGATTGACTGATCTTCTTCATCGTTGGTCCGTCGTTCTCATCAATTTTTCGGAAAGAATTTATCGAGTCACATATATTTCAACCCTTCAAATGTCAAACACACCTCGTGCTCGAGGCTACAAAACTGGACCTGCATCTCGCAAGTCAACGCAAACAAACGCCAACCAAACTACCCAAACCATCCCAGGAATCCCAGCCATTGCTGCCGTTTCCACCGATCAACCGCCAACTTCCATTAAACGCATCTCCCTAAAAGATGTCGAGGGAACTGTTCCAGTTCTATCTGCTGACCAATTAACTGATCCAGCAATCCTTCAAAACTTCTGCTTTCAAGTCTACAGCAATTTCCCAAAATACCGATGGTGAAGAGAAATTCATGACATCAAACTCGTCATTCATTTCTTACTCTTGTTTCTTTGACTCAAGCATTGAAACAACAGAAGCCCTCCAAGCGTATTATCCTCTTGTCAAGCTTGGAAGTTACCAAGGGTACTTCGTTGCCATTCTTGAATTCGTAAAAACCCAACAATCCAGCGATTGCGCTGCTGAACCCACTACTGATTACATTTTTGCGGAATCCTCCAAGATCGTAAAAAAACATCTAGCCATTAATATTCCAAGTCCATCGCTTCTTTTACGAGCAGTGAATGCAGTTTTTCAATTTCATTACCATGAAAAACGATTTGGATCTACATTAAAAGAACACGATGCTGATTTAACCAACCAACCGTCTTCGATGTCTCTTACCGTTTATT
>JAVLFO010000073.1:0-3139 GCA_046052805.1 Aquabacterium sp.
ACAGACCTACTTTAGTATAGATGATAAAGAATCATACTTCGATGATGAAGGAAATGAATATGTTGTTGAAACATAATCTTATAGTACTTTGGTACACTATACTATAAACTTGGAAAGAATTTCCAACCAAGGTCCTTACATATCATCTTCCATACTACATCTTGTTGATATAATTTTTCTCGTGACTTCAGTAGAGGTAATTTACTCAATAGATGATCTTGTCCCAATAATTCAAGTTCTTTGTGGATAACAAAAGAATAACTTAAAAAATTAAGACGATCATCAGGTTTATATTTACCAAAAGGTTCTTGAATTTTTTGAAACATCTCTATAAGTTTAGCCTCTAACTGTGGACTTATCTGTGGTGGTGGTATACCACACAACTTAAAAATTATTGCTGGGATGTGATCATAGAGTTTTGAATATTTTAGTTTTTTTAGATAACTTTTTATTCTTTCTTCGGTAACCTCTTCTCTACTTTCAACTTTATCTTTTTTAAGTTCCTTCAAAAGTTCATCGAATACTTCCTGAGGAAGACCGGGTCCTTCACGTGCTATTAACATACTAATCCATTCCTTGAAGTGATTGATCTTTTTATAGGCAAAAGGACTCAATACTTCAACTTCTTCAGAGTATTCACCTTTGTTGTTTTGTGAATCTTGATACTTACTAACTTCACCACACAATGGACAACTTGCATACGATTCACGAGGGTTTGTAAGTTTCTCAACACCACACGTCAAACACGTCAATTCTTTGTTTATAGTATCACCATCAATGGTACTCAATGAATATCCATCACCCAAACATTCTTTTATGTAATTTTTACAAATCTTTCCTTTATTGTGACTATCTTTTGCTATGTGTATACCATTGACTAATTCTTGGGACATGTAACCTATATTGTTGGAATATTCAAAAAAATGCGATGATGCTCTCATTAAATATTCTATCTTTTTAGTTTGTTCATCCATATCTTTAATTTCTATCTCAAGCTCTTGAATTTTTTTAGTAAGATCGAAGTATTCATCACTAAATTTATTTCTCATACCATTTTTTTTTCTTACAAGTTGTTGGAACATTTTCTTTTTATCATCGGTAGTTTCATAGTACTTATTGAAATTTTCAATCGTTTTGTTGTCAATGGCAGACAAAGTCATTCTAAAATCTTCATGTGGATTTTTTTTTGATTGTCTTGAAAGATCCATTTTATTAATAATTTATATTTTTTTCTTAAATATAGGTTATTATGGGAGTAGTTTTTTGTTAATTATAAACGCATTTAATGGTTTTTTAATATTGGTAGTTATTAAAATGAGTACTATTAAGTTTCCTTTAGATTTTAAACCTGGTTTAGGTTATTCTCCCAATAGTGGTCCACCCGTTGGTGGATGGCCTATGCTCCAAGGTAGTGGTTTCTATGATCAATCACTAAAGAGTGTCTTACCGAACTTTGGTCGTAGTAGGAAGAAAAAATTTAGTCGTACATTCGGCTATCCTCTTCTCAATACACCTAGTACGACCCTAGATCTTAAAAATTTTCCACAATATCCTAGTGGTCCATCCAATATACCCGGTGGTGATGGTGGTGTATTTCTTCAGGGAATGCCAGGATTCCAAGCTTACTGGGGTTATGGAAAAAAGAAAAAGAAATCAAAAAAGTCTAAAAAGTCCAAAAAGAAATCATACAAATTAAAAAAACGATAAAATATCTTTTTTATTTTTAATGAAGGCAATGGGATTTTTGTTGTATTCTTCTAGTATAAAGGGATAGATGTAGTTTGTTTTTGATACTTGACGAGTGTGACCTAATTTTTCTGCAACTTCATTGCAACATTTTAGTAATGTTTTATTGGCTTCCACCGAATCATCGGGATAGTTTGATTTATATAAATACTTCAGTAAAAGTTTATTGGTTGCATAGGTCCTAAAGTCCTTTGATGTATAGTTACCGTTCATAGTAGTTTTTAAAAAATTATTTATATCTATAGAATTTATATACTCACCATTGGATGTTTTAAAAACTCTTTCACCCGGAAGTTGTATAAGATGTTTTAGTATAGTAGAACATCTACTATCTTTATATTCATGAATTTGTTTTATACCTTTTTTACCTATGTATTCTATTGTTATTGTATCATTAATGATTTTTATGTGTTTCTTTAGTATAGTCGTAAGTCCATAGGTATTGTTTTCTTCACTATAGATTTCATTACCTATTCTTGAAAATGTATTTTCTAAAAGCTTTATTATGACCACTATTATGTAAACTTTACTACTGAGGTTTATGGGACCATTGAGTACTTTATTGATGTATACATTTAACGATGGAAGTTCTTTTATAAAATTTTCAAGTCTTGAATATTTTTCTGTTTTCGTTAGTTCCTTCCATAGTGGATGATAGATGTATTGTGTTCGTCCCTTTGAATCTTCACCAGTAACTTGAAGATAGTCAATGGGTGATGATGTTATCTTTACATTTTTCCACTTTGGTGGTATGACCATTTTATTGATTCGTTGGAGAGTTTCTTTGTCGTTTATAATTTTATTGGTTTCACAATTTACATAATGTACATTATTGTTTTTTTGTACTCTTGTTATGTTCATTTATACAAAAACAATTTATTTAAACTTAGTAAAACACGCTTTTTATTCCATTCCATAGTCTTCAGTATCACTTGTTTCATGAATACTATAGACACTTTTTTCAGTTTTATCGAGTTGTGCCTTAGCCTTACTCATTGTTTCTTCATCGTTTCTAATGGATGCAGTCATGTAATCACACTTTAGTGCTTCAAGATCGATTGTTTCTTTTGTTTCTTTTGTTTCTTTTGTTTCTTTTGGAACGTCTTTGACGACATCCTTAACGACATCCTTAACGACATCCTTAACGACATCCTTAACAACTTCATTTGGTTCATTGACGACGTCCTTAGGTGCTTCATTGTCTATACGTTTTTCAACATTACTAAAAATATTATGGGATACACTATTGCCATCGTTGTAGTACATCATCTTAACTTCTTGATACTTGTTGTCTTCATCGTTTTTAATAATTTTTGCATTACATATTTTCATATCGAGGATGGAACTAGAACCTGTCTCTTATACACATCTGACGCTGCCGACGAACTCTAGG
>JAVLFO010000074.1:0-3485 GCA_046052805.1 Aquabacterium sp.
CGAAGGCTTGGGCGCGGACGGGGTCAAGTGCGCCTGTGGCCAGGTCAATGCACCAGTCGTTCAGGCACACGGCGATGTCAAAGCCAAAGGTGTCGCAGCCCGCGAAGTAAAAGTCGAAAAAGCCCGACAAACGTTGGCCGTCGAACATCACGTTGTCGCGGAACAGGTCGGCGTGAATGGGGCCGCGCGGTAGTGCCTGGAAGGCCGGGGTGGCCGCCAGCTGCTCTTGGTGCGCAAGCTCAGATGCGATCAAATCGGCCTGGGCCTTGCTCAGGTGGGGCAGCACCACCGGAACGGTGTCTCTCCACCAGGGCAAGCCACGCAAATTGGGTTGCTCGGTGGGGTAGTCGCGCCCGGCCAAATGCATGCGCGCCAGCATCTCGCCCACCTGGGCGCAGTCGGTGGCTTGTGGGGCCAGTTGGTTGCGACCCGCCAAGCGCGTCACCACGGCCGCTGGCTTGCCTTTGAGCGTGTGCAGGATCTCGCCTTGGGCATTGGCCTGGGGGGCTGGCACCGGTATGCCGCGCTGCGCCAAGTGGTGCATCAGGTTCAAGTAGAAGGGCAGTTGCTCGAAGCTCAGGCGCTCAAACAGCGTGAGCACGTAGTCACCCTGGTCGGTGCCGACGAAGTAGTTGGTGTTTTCGATGCCCGAGGCGCAGCCCTGCATCGATTGCAAGGTGCCCAGGTTCAGTGCGGACAGCAGGGTGGCTGCTTCCGGCAGGGTCACTTCGGTGAAGACGGCCATGAAAGGTGTGAGGCATCGAATGGGCGCGATGGCCCGGTGGCGTGGCGTTAGGCGTAAACCCTCAGCCGCAGGGGGAAGACGAGTACGTGATTGTAGGAGTCGCTGTGGCAGACTCCACGGCATATTGAAAACACAGCCTCTCGATGCATGGACAAATCGGGAGTTGCTGCCCATCCAAAGCGACAAGCCAAGAATCATGATTGCAAACAAACTCAGCATGGCTGCCAAGGCCAATCACATTGCAGCGGTTGCCGTGGCTGCGTCTGCCTTGTTCGGCGCCTCGCAGGCCTGGGCCGATCCTGAAATCCAAAGCGCACCTTTGGGTGTGTACGTTGGCGTGGCCGGCGGCTTTGCGCCCAGCCACCGTGTTTGCGAAGGCAATTCCCCAGATGCGTGCGATCGCCTGACCTTCGGCAACAAGTTGACCGCAGGTTGGCACGCCTACAACGACGTTGCCATTGAAGTGAACTACCTCTACTTCAACGGTGTGAACCGCGATTTCGGCACCAACCCCAGCAACCCCACCGCGCCGTCTCGTCAGCGCGTCAGCGCCCGCGCACTGACCGCTGGCATTGACTGGCACGTTGCGCTGTTGCACGACATCACCAACCACATCCGTGTAGGCGCTGCGCGCTACCAAAAGACCACCCAAAGCGCCTTGAGCAACGGCACCTCGGTCAACTCTGATGTGTACAAGACGGTGCCTTATCTGGGTGCGGGTTTGTCGTACACCGTGAACGATTACTTCCGGATCGAATCGGCGTTCGATTACCTGTTTGCAGGTCACGACAGCCGTCACCTGCTGTCGATCGGCGCTTACGCCGACTTCTGATGAGGCAGGGCGTCCAGTGTGGCGCCATCCCTCACAATCCGGGGCATGAACGCCCCGGACACTTCTTCCAGCCTCGCCTCCGCCCCCTCGGGCCCCACTGACGCGAGCGCACCGCTGCCGACCCTTTTGCTGGTCGACGGCTCCAGCTACCTCTACCGCGCCTTCCACGCCATGCCCGACCTGCGCGGGCCGCAAGGCGAGCCCACGGGCGCCATGCACGGCGTGGTCAACATGATGGGCTGGTTGCGTGACCACATCCAGGCTGAGCACGCGGTTTGCGTGTTCGACGCCAAGGGCCCGACCTTCCGCGACGAGTGGTACCCCGAGTACAAGGCGCATCGCCCCTCGATGCCCGAAGATTTGCGCTCGCAAATCGCACCCATCCACGAGGTGGTGAAGCTGCTCGGCTGGCCGATTTTGGAAGTGCCTGGCATTGAGGCCGATGACGCCATTGGCACGCTGGCGCGAGTGGCGGCGGCCGCGGGCCACAAGGTCGTCATCTCAACCGGGGACAAAGACCTGGCCCAACTGGTGAACCCTCAGGTGTCTTTGATCAACACCATGGCCAAGCCGCCCGAGGTGCTGGACATCCCCGGCGTGCAAGCCAAGTTCGGCGTGCCACCTGAGCTGATCATTGACTACCTGACCTTGATTGGCGACACGGTCGACAACGTGCCTGGCGTTGAAAAGGTCGGCCCGAAGACGGCCGTGAAGTGGCTGCAAGAACACGGCAGCCTGGCCGGCGTCGTGGCAGCGGCCGACAGCATCAAGGGCGTGGCCGGCGAGAACCTGCGCAAGGCTTTGGATTGGTTGCCCCTGGGGCGCCGCCTGATCACCGTCAAGCTGGACTGCGACCTCACCGGGCACGTACCCGAATGGCCTTCGCTGGACGCGCTGGCGCTGCGAGCGCCCGACCTGCCAGCGCTGCTGGATTTCTACACGCGCTTTGGCTTCCGCAGCGCGCGCGCCGAGCTTGAAAAGCTGCTGGGTGGCGGTTCGACCAAGGCCGTCGTTGCAACGACCGGCAAGCTGGCCAAGGCCCGCAAACCCAGCGACACCGGCGACCTGTTTGGCTCGGACCCCGACCTGTCTGACGAAGCCGGTGACACGGCCAACTCCGAGGCCGCGTCATCCGAGCCAAGCGCCATCGAAACGCACTACGACACGGTGCTCGACTGGCCCACTTTTGAGCGATGGCATGCCCGCATCCAGGTAGCCGACTTGGTCGCCTTTGACACCGAGACCGACTCGCTGGATGCCATGCGTGCCCGCATCGTGGGCCTCTCGTTCAGCGACAAAGTGGGCGAGGCCTGCTACATCCCTCTGCGCCACGAGGGCGTGGACGCGCCTGCGCAGTTGCCGCTGGACGAGGTGTTGGCCAAGCTCAAGCCCTGGCTGGAAGACGCCAGCCGCGCCAAGGTCGGGCAGCACATCAAGTACGACGCCCATGTGCTGGCCAACCACGGCATCGCGATCCAGGGCTATGCGCACGACACCATGCTGCAAAGCTATGTGCTCGAAGCGCACCGCCCGCACAACCTGGGCAGCCTGGCGCAGCGCTTTGTGAACCGCTCGGGCCTGAGTTACGAAGACGTGGCAGGCAAGGGCGCACAGCAAATTCCGTTTGCCCAGGTGGCGGTGGACCGCGCTGCGCTGTACTCAAGCGAAGACAGCGACCTGACGCTGGACGTGCACCAAACGTTGTGGCCGCGTCTGCAGGCCGAGCCCGGTCTGCTCGACATTTACCTGCGCTTTGAGATGCCCACTTCGCGCGTGTTGCAGCGCATCGAGCGCAATGGCGTGCTGATCGACCGCGAGCTGCTGCAGCAGCAAAGCCACGAGCTGGGCCAGCGCATCGTGCAGCTCTGTCTCTTATACACATCTGACGCTGCCGACGACTAGTCGAGT
>JAVLFO010000075.1:0-5139 GCA_046052805.1 Aquabacterium sp.
CACATCGACAAACACCCGGGCCATGTTCGACCACAGCGGCAGCCGTGCGTAGCGGGCCAATGCCACACTCAAACCCAGCGTGAAGGCCAGCAGCAGCGCCGGCAGGCACACGCGCAAGGTGTTTGCGAGGCCGACCCACAAGGCACGCCACAGGGGCTGACTGGCGTCGTAGATCACCCAGCCGGTCTCGCCAATGTCAAAGCCAGCGGTCTGGCTCAAAAAATCGAGCATGACTCAACGCAGCGGCGGCGGGTAGATGAGGCCGCCGTGGCTCCACAGGCGGTTGGCGCCACGCGGCAGCTTCAGCGGCGATTGGGCGCCCACGTTGCGCTCAAAGGCCTCGCCATAGTTGCCCACGGCCTTGATGGCGCGATGAGCCCAGGCCTTGTCCAAGCCCAAGAGCTTGCCGTTGTCCTCGGCCGTGCCCAGCATGCGTTGCACGGACGGGTCAACCGAGGTCTTGGCCAGCTGGTCGACATTGGCCTGCGTGATGCCCAACTCTTCGGCCTCTTGCAAGGCGTAGATCGTCCATTTCACGATGGCGAGCCAGTCGTCATCGCCACGGCGCACCATAGGGGCCAAGGGCTCTTTGGAGATCAGGTCAGGCAGGACGACGTAATCGTCGGGGTTGGGGGCTTCTTTGCTGCGGATGCTGGCCAGCGCCGATGCGTCAGCGGTGTAGGCCTGGCAGCGGCCGCTGAACAAGGCCTTGAAGCTGGCTTCGTAGCTGTCAAACACCACGGGCTTGATGCCCAGCTTGTTGGCGCGTGAAAAGTCGGCCAGGTTCTTTTCGGTGCTGGTGCCGGCCTGCACGCAAACCTGCGCGCCTTTGAGCTGCTTGGCCTGTGTGACCTTGAATTTTTTTGCGACCAAAAACCCCTGCCCATCAAGATAGGTGATGGCCGTGAAGCTCAGGCCCAGTGATGCGTCGCGCGTCAGCGTCCACGAGGTGTTGCGCGAGAGCAGATCGATTTGGCCGCTTTGCAATGCCGTGAAGCGCTGCAGTGAGTTGAGTGGCACGTAGTTGACCTTGCTGGGGTCGTTGAGCACGGCAGCGGCGACCGCGCGGCAGATGTCGACGTCAAGGCCAGACCAAGTGCCCCTGTTGTCGGGCGCTGAAAAGCCGGCCACGCCATTGCTCACGCCACATTGGACGACGCCTTGCTTGCGCACGGCATCCAGCGTTTTGCCAGCGTGGGCGGGCAAGGCCATGGTCGCGCTCAGCAGCCATGCACACAAGGCGGCGAAGGCTGGCCTGAGCGTCGAAAAGGTGGGGTCTGAGCGGCGGTGTGTCATGGGCGTGAGCATACGTGAGGATGCGCCTTGGCATCCTCGCTGCTCAGCAGTGTCAAGCCGTGTCAGTAGGCCAAGCTCATCTTGTCGACCACATGCCGAACGCCCGCGCTGCCCCAAGCAGAGCGTGTGGCCAGGTCGCGTTCTGCCCAACTGTGCACGGTGCCGGTCAGGGTCACGTTGGCGCCGTTGACGTCGACGGCGATGGTCTTGGCTTCGTCGCTGGCGCGCCGCTTGAGAGCGGCCTCGATGTCTGACTTGACGACGCTGGCCGACAGCGAAGGCTGGATGCTGATCTGGTTGCTGACGCCGGCCACACCCACGAGGGTGCGCACACTGTCGGTGGCGGCTTGGCGTTGGTATTGCCACTCCACCGAGCCAGACAGGGTGAGCCAGCCGTTTTCAACCAAGACCTGGATGGCATCGGTGGGCAAGGTGCTGGTCCAGCTCAGGATTTTTTGGCGGACTCGGCAATGTCGGCATCGGTGCGCTTGCCCAAGGCCGACAGCTTGACGGTCATGTCCACGGCCAGAGCCTTGACGCCACTGACGCGCTGGGCTGCTCGCTCGGCCTGCCACTTTTCAGGGAAGCTGCTGACTTCGCCCGCCAGTGTGACCACGCCGTCTTTGACCAAGACGCCGATCTGTGCGGCGTGTACGGCGGGCTCCCACTTGAGTTCTGCCATGACGTCTTGCTGCAGTTGCGAGTCAGTTTTCATGATGGTGTTCCGGTGCGTTGTGGATCCCAAGGCTGTGCCGACGTGGCTGCGGGGTCTGTGCGATGGCGAACGCATTCATTCGTGTCGCAGCGCTTCGATGGGGTCCATGCGGGCGGCGCGTCGGGCCGGGAAATAGCCGAACACCACGCCAATGCCGGCCGAGAACAACAGTGACATCACGTTGATGGCAGGGTCAAACGCCCAAGGCACGCCCATGGCCAAAGCCAAGCCATACGAGGCCGCTGTGGCGATGAGGACGCCGATCAGCCCACCCAAGGCCGACAGCACCACCGCCTCGATCAGGAACTGCAGCAAGACCTCGCGCTCGAGGGCGCCCACGGCCAGCCGCAGGCCGATTTCACGGGTGCGCTCGGTGACGCTGACCAGCATGATGTTCATGATGCCGATGCCGCCCACCAGCAAGCTCACCGCCGCCACGGCGCCCAGCAAGGTGGTCAACACCTGCGTGGTGCTAGACAGGGTCTCAGCCAGCTGCTGGGTGTCGAAGATGTTGAAGTTGTCGTCGTCGGTGTCGGCCAGCTTGCGGCGCTCGCGCAGCAGCTGCCTCAGGCTGGCCTTCAAGGGGGTGCTGTCGCTGCCGTCTTCCATCGAGACCAGCAAGGTGCTCACCTTGTGGCTGCCGGTGACGCGGCGCTGCAAGGTGTGCAAGGGCACCACCACCACATCGTCTTGGTCACCCATGCCGCCTTGACCTTTGCCCAGCAAGATGCCGACCACATCGCAAGAAAACTGTTTGACGCGCAGGCGCTCGCCCAGGCCATTGAGGCCAATGGCGCCGCCGTAGATCTCGCGCCGCACGGTTTCGCCGATCACGCAAACGGCGGCCCCGGCGCGCTGCTCGTCCAGGTCGAAGATGCGGCCTGATGCGAGCTTCCAGTTGCCCGTTTGGAACCAGTCGTTGCTGGTGCCGGTGACGCTGGTGGCCCAGTTCCGCCCGTTGCCCACCACGGTCAAGCTGGCGTTGCCTTGTGGCGCCACAGCAGCCACACCGCCAATTTGCGTTGCAATCGCCGTGGCGTCGGCCTCGGTGAACTGCGGCACACCGCCGCCACCACCGCCACCGAATCCGCGCTGGCCGGGTCTGACCATCAACAAGTTGGTGCCCAGGCTGGAGATTTGCGTTTTGATGGCCTGTGTGGCGCCATTGCCCAGCGTCACCATCGTGATGACGGCACTGACACCAATGACGATGCCCAAGATGGTCAGGAAGGACCGCAACAGGTTGCGCTGCACCGAATGCAAGGCCAGCATGAAGACGCTGAACAGCATCAGATGCTTCCAGCCACGGTCAGGTCGGCTGGTGCCTGCGTGACCACGTGGGCGTTGGCTGCGTCTGAGGCGATGCGGCCGTCAACGAAATGCACCATGCGGCGCGCATAGGCGGCCATGTCGGGCTCGTGCGTGACCATGAGCACGGTGATGCCCTGGTCGCGGTTCAGGGCCAGCAACAAGCCCATGATTTCGTGGCTGCGTTGGGTGTCGAGGTTCCCCGTGGGCTCATCGGCCAGCACCACCGACGGCGCGGTGACGATGGCGCGCGCAATGGCCACACGCTGTTGTTGTCCGCCAGAGAGCTCGGCTGGCGTGTGGTGCTCCCAGCCTTGCAGGCCGACCGATTGCAGCGCCTGGGCGGCGGCCTTGCGGCGCGCGACGGCGTCGTCGCCACGGTAAAGCAGCGGCAGCTCAACGTTTTCTTGCGCCGATGTGCGGGCCAGCAAGTTGAAGCCCTGGAACACAAAACCCAGGTAGCGCCTGCGCAAGCGTGCGCGTTGATCGCGAGACAAGGCCTCCACGTGTGCGCCCTTGAACAGGTAGTGCCCTTCGGTGGGTGTGTCGAGGCAACCCAAGATGTTCATGGCGGTGGATTTGCCCGAGCCGCTGGGGCCCATGATGGCCACGAACTCGCCGGCAGCAATGTCGAGGTCAATGGACTTGAGCGCCAGCAAGGCCACGGCGCCGCGGCCATAGCGTTTGCTGACGCCACGCAGGCTGATCAAGGGCAGGGCGGTGTCATCGGCGCTCACGGCTTGGCGCTCAGCTGCTTGGTGATCACCTGCATGCCGACCTGCAGGTCGCCGCCTGTGATCTCGGTCATGCGGCCATCGCTGATGCCAGGCGTCACCGCCACGGCGCGTGGCTTGGCGGCGTCTGTGCTGGGCAACACCCAAACCTGTTTGGCATTGGCGGTGCTGGCACTGCTGGCGGCTGTCTTTCGTGTGCTGTTGCTCGGCATGCTGGGCAACAAGGTCGTGGTTTTGCCCTTGGTGGTATCCGCGCTGCTGGCAGCTGCGGTGGGTGTGAAGCGCAGCGCGGTGTTGGGCACCAAGAGCACGCCCACACGCTGTGTGGCGGTGATGGTGGCCGTGGCCGTCATGCCTGGGCGCAGGCTCATGTCGGCGTTGTCAACGTCCAGGTAGGTGAGGTAGGTCACCACGTTGTCGGTGATGGTTGAGCCAAAGCCAACGCGGGTGATGCGTGCCGGGTAGTTGCGGCTCAAATAGGCACTGACGGTGAAGGTGGCGTCTTGCCCCAGCTTGACGGCGCCCACATCGGCCTCGTCCACATACACCCACAGGCGCAGCTTGCTCAGGTCTTCGGCCAGCGTGAACAAAGTGACGGCCTGAAGTGCAGCGGCCACGGCGTTGCCTGGGTCTACCGCGCGCGTCAGCACCACGCCATCGGCAGGTGCGCGGATCGATGCCTTGGACAAGGTGATCTGGTCGGTTGACAAGGCCGCGCGTGCATCGCTGATGCCCGCTTGCGCGCTGGCATCGTCGGCCAAGGCTCGTGCCAGCGTCGCGCGGCCGGTGTCGAGTTCGGCTTTGGACGGGACCTGGCCGCCGGACAAAGCCGCCACGGCTTCCAGCCGATCCAAGGCTGAGCGCGCCTCCAACACCGTGGCGCGTGTTTGCGCCACCTTGGCGCTTGCGGCGGCCAGTGTGGCCCGCGAGCGCAGGATTTGGTCGCGCAGCTTGGCGGTGTCCAGCTCGACCATGACCTGGCCTTTCTTGACGTGGTCGTTCACGTCAACATGCACGGCCAGCACGGTGCCTGACAGCTCGCTGCCAATGTTGATGGCTGTCTCTTATACACATCTGACGCTGCCG
>JAVLFO010000076.1:0-1931 GCA_046052805.1 Aquabacterium sp.
CCGAGATCTACACCTATTAAGTCGTCGGCAGCGTCAGATGTGTATAAGAGACAGGGTGGAGGCGCTGGCCCGAGGGGCGCAGCTGGCACGGCAACCGCTGCGGCCGTTTTGGGCACTCAAGGGGGTCAGTCGATCAAGCGGCCGGCAGTTCAGCAACCCATATCCAAGTCTTTCGAGGAGTCTCCTGATGAATTTCAAGCACAAGGCCGCAAAAGTGGCCATTTCGGCGGCGACGGCAACAACGCTGTTGGGCGCGGCAGGCACGGCCCAAGCGGCGTTCCAGGGGCGTGACGCCAGCGGCGCGGCCAGCAGCAGCTGCACGGTGACCGGGGCGGGCAAGTGCACGTACTTCTACGACACCACGCTCGGCATCACCATTCTGAACAACTGGAACCTGGGTACTGGTACCTGGAGCGCCAGCGCTGCGGTCGGCTCGGCACAGCAGAAGGCGGCGTCGGCTGGCTTGGCGGCATCGGGCCTGACAGGCTGGGTGCTGCCCACTGGCGATGGCCAGGCGTCAGCAGGAGCCCAGAACCAGTACCAGTCGATCTGGAACAGTGTGGGCAGCAGCTTTGCAGGGCTGTTGGGTCAGTTTGACGGTGTGCACGCCGACCTCTATTGGTCCGGTTCGGTGTTCGCGCCGAACCCCAGTTGCGTGTGGGGCTTCCGTGTCGACTCTGGCCCCAATTCTGGCAACCAGGTCAGCTGCCTCCTCCAGACCATCTCGTTGTTTACCGTAGCTGTGCGCCCCGGCGATGTGGCTGCTGCTGTCCCGGAGCCACAGACGTACGCACTGATGCTGATGGGTGTAGGCGCCGTGCTGCTGGCCCGGCGGAGGCGGACACGTTGAGGCTTGGGCGCTTCGTGCGCTTCGGGATCTTCTAGGCGGCTTGGGGGCGGTAGCCCCCACCCGAGAATTTTTTTGTTAGGAAACCGCCGCACTTCAAACAGGAGACTCGTATGACAAGCACTCTGACACTTCTGATCTACATGGCCATCTTGACTTGGCTGGCTCTGCTGGCTGCAAGCCTCATCCGGGCCAGTGGCTGGACCTTGCCGGGAATGATGATTGCGATGGGCAACCGCCACAACCTTCCAGAGGCTACACCACTGGCCGTAAGGGCAGATCGAGCAGCCAGAAACACCGTCGAAGGATTCATCCTCTTTGCCGCGATAGCACTGACTGCTCATGCTGCAGGTGTAGCAAGTCCTAGAGTTGCTTTGGGAGCAGAAGTCTTCTTCTGGTCGCGCGTCCTGTACATCCCGGTCTACTATGCTGGCATCGCCTACTTGCGCTCCGTCGTCTGGACCGTTGGCGTTGGCGGCTTGGGCATGATGATTTCGGCGCTTGTCTAGACGGCGGCCAATTCGGCCCAATGCGAGCGCCGCCTAACCCCTCCGCAGGGACTTCCCGTCACGTCAACTGTTTGTCGTCATCTTCATTGCCTTCCTGATCTCACCGATCTCACGTTCGCTTTGAAGCCGCAACGTCACAGAGAACAGTCTCGATGGCTTCAGGCACGCACGGCGCGTGCCTGCGGCGGTGAATTGATCAGCCATTCCATAGGCCAGAACGAAGGGGAATTTCGTGGCTTGAGGTTGCCCAGGACGGTGTTGACCCATCTCAACTGCAGCAACTCGCGCGTCAAGCGCTTACCCACCACGATGCATGAGTGGGCATAACCTGCTTCGATCACTTCCATTAAGCACGGCCGGCCATCGCTGCGCACGTCGCAGCCGGGCGGAAAATTGTGGCCCGAGCCCAATGGGCGATGGCATCGCGGGTAAAAAAGGCTGCTACCTGGTTGAACTCGACCATCAGGGGATAACCGTCTTCGCCGGTCGCCACGACAGCGACGGAGGGAACTTGGTTGGCCAACCGCGAACGCCAACGTTGGGACGCCTACACGTGAATGCCAGATTCACACCAT
>JAVLFO010000077.1:0-1834 GCA_046052805.1 Aquabacterium sp.
TGCGCCTTGAGCTGCACAAACAGAAACGCCAGCACACCCAGGGTCAGCGCCACCGACAACACACCGCTTGCGCCCGCCCGCCAACTGCCCTTTTCAGACGCTGGCCGGGCGTCGGCAAAGCGCTGGTCCAGGCGCGCGAACAAGTCCACGGCGCTGGACGGGATCTCGGCGCGGGGCACAAACACCAGCTTGCTACCCCAGGGCGCGCTGACTGCCTTGTCGGCGACGATCTTGCTTTCCATGTCGCTGGGGTAGTACGCGTAGTGTTTGCCCTGTGATTCGATCAGGAAGATGCGCTCTGACGCGTTCCACAACAGGGGCTCATAAACCACCGTGATGCGCTCGACCGGGCTGGTTTCCAGAAAGCTCAGCACCGAGCCGGTGCCAAACACGACGGGCAGTTTGTCGTTGAAAGTCCACATCCCCTCGCCACCTTTGCCGGCCACCACCATGGCCTTGACCTCGGCGGCCAGCGCGGCCTGTTTGTGCAGGAAGGTGAATGAATAGACAGCGGTCAACGGAATCAGTGCAGCCACCACCAGCACCGTCAGCCTGACGCTCAAGGGTTGGATGGCGAACCAGTCCAGCAGCCAACTGGCCAGCTTTTTGATGGCAAACCAAAGGCCGCTTGGGGCCGGTGCCGCGTCGCCAGGTTTTGATAGATCTGCCATAGCCTTTCCTCATGCTGCCTACCACGCCAGGTTCCCGGGGAGACCCAACGCAGTTGCGTGATCACACCGGGCCAGAGTCTCTTGGAGGGAGCCATCGGACCCTGAGCCTCAAAGGAGCCGCGACTGATGGCCATTCTAGGCACAGCATTTTGGGCGGTGTGTACGGTGGCCCACCGACAGCCTTGGCTGCGCGCCTTTTAATGGCTATCAGGACGCCGTGCGCAACTTAGGGCACGACATCTGGTTGGACCCATTTTCACATTTTCCTCCAAGGAGCACCCCATGAACGGTATTGTCTATCTGGTTGGCGCAGTCGTCATCATCATCGCTGTCTTGTCATTCTTTGGGATGCGTTGACTGCAAGCTGCCCGCGCTTGCGGCGGGCGCACTGGTGGACCAATGCACCCATTGCACACCTGTCTCATGGCCTCACTCAAACAGCGTCATCAGGCGGCCCAAAGCATCGTCAATGACCTCTTGAGGGGCACGTTCAATTTTCTTCGCCCGGCGGGCGGCCAGGTCCATCATCCGGCACTTGTTGACAAGGGCAACCCCCTGTGTCTTGCAGCCGGTGTTCATCAGCGAGACAGCGAAGCCCGCGAATCGGGAGTGGTCACCCCCCTGGGTGATCGGTGCAATCAACACATCGCCAAGGGCGTTGAAATCTTTGGTGGTCAGGACCAGCGCCGGGCGACGATTCCCCTGCATTTCCCGACCCACGACCGGCTCCAGGCTCACCACCACGATGTCGCCACGCTCAAAGAGCGCCACTACAGGATCTCCTGCCCAACGGGACGCGCTGCATCCCACAACGCCATATCTGCAGGCGGCGGGGCCTTCGTGTCGCACTGCGCAATCAGCTCAGACAAGCTGTACTTGCGCTTGGGTGACAAGGTGATCTTGCCATCCGCCGTGGTGTCCATGGTGATGGATTGACCCGCCTTCAGTCCGAGGTCTTTCAACACCGAGGGTGGAAATGCCGCTCCGGTGCTGTTTCCGAATTTGCGCAAGATGATTTCTATCTGCATTGCACGTCGCTGTAAAACAATGTTTTACGGAGTGTAGGGCTCAGGGTTGAGGGTGTCAAACATGGTTTCACTTACTCCATTGACACCTGTGAAGCCAGTCCTGCTAGCGCTGGCATAATCGCTCCCCGGCAAAAT
>JAVLFO010000078.1:0-1969 GCA_046052805.1 Aquabacterium sp.
GTGTATAAGAGACAGGCTTTGGTGCTGTGCGGGCTGCTGACCGCTGCGCTCATCGGCTTTTTGCACGAGGACGCCTACATCCTCTTCGTCTACAGCCGTCACCTGGCCGACACAGGCCAGATCAGCTTCGACCTGGTGCACGGGCCTGCGGAAGGGGCGACCGACTTCCTCTGGATGTGGCTGATTTCCCTGGGCGTGCGCATCGGCATCGATCCGGGCATCGTGGCGGCAGCGCTCAATGCCCTGGGTGCAGGCGGCTTGCTGTCGGCTTTGTACCGTGTGCACGCCCCGTCCCGTTGGCAAGAGGGGGTTGTCAGGCTGGTGCCCCTGGTGGTGTTGTCGCCTTTCATGGGGGCAGCGGCCGGTGGCTTCTCTGTGCTGTTTTACGTGGGCCTGTACGCCCACGTGCTGGTGTGCTTGCTGCACCGCCGCATCCATTCGGCCATCGCGTGGTCCGTGCTGCTGTGCCTGACACGACCAGACGCGGTGGTGCTGAGCGCAGGTACCCTGCTGCCGGTGCTCTACCGCTTTCGACACGAGCGGCGGGTGCTGCTCAGCTTCACCGTGGCGGCCCTCGTCGGAGGCGGCTACTTCGTTTGGCGCAAGCAGTACTTCGGTGAGTGGTTGCCCCTGCCCTTGATGGTCAAGAGCCAGGGTGACTCGCTGGCCGAGAGCCTGTTCAACAACGTCCTGGTGCTGCTGCCATTTGCCCCCTTGCCATGGCTGTACAAGCGTTTCGGCTCGCGCCTGTCGCGCTTCGATGTGCTCGGTCTGTTGCTGCCGGCGGCCTTGTTGTGGGTTGCCCTGGCCCTCGCGCACCAGAGTCAGAACATCAGCTACCGCTTCCAGGCGCCGATCATGGTGTCCTTGTTGATGGTCACGGTGTCCCTGCGGCTGCCGTCCTGGCGCTGGCGTGCGCTGGCGTGGACGCCCTTCCTCCTGTTTGGCCTCAAGACCCTGGGGGGTGAGGTCCGTTACCTGAGCACGCCGGCCTACATCAACGGCTTCCCTTCTCAGTTGCAGCAGATGGACGTGGTCCGGCCGGACACCCGCATTGCCCTCACCGAGGCTGGGCGCATGCCCTATTCCCTGCCTGCGCAGTACATGGACCTGGTGGGGCTGAACAGCCGCGAGGTGGCTGTGGGTGGCTTGACCGTGGCCAAAATCCAGGCCTTCCAGCCCGGTCTGATTTTCCTGCACCATGCGGGCACGTATGTGCCGCCTGTGTCGGACGCGCCGTTCGTGCGGGTGTCGCGGGAGGCTTTCCTGGCCCAGCACTGGCGCCCCAACGGCGCCCATGACCCGGTGATGCGTGCGCCGTCGGTGGTGGGAGACTACCTGCGTCGGACGGATCGCATGGACGTGATTTACTTCGTGCGTTACGGCAAGGGCCTGTTCCATGTGTATGCGATGGACAGCCGCATGGTGGACCCGTCGCGCTTCGAATGGGCTTTGCAGCGCAGCCAGGCCTCACCGCTGGTTTCCCATTGCGCAGCCTCTGTCTACTGGCCCTGTCGGCGTCGTTGAGCGGTGCTGCCTTCATCCTGGGGCCCCGTTTGCGGGGTGATGTGCCGTGAACAGCGCACAGATCTGACACATGGCCTCCATCAGGGAAGACCATAATCCCGCCCATGAGCGAACAAGCACTCCCTGACAGCGTGGCGCCGCCCGCGGGCCCCCTGTGGCGACGCACCCTGGTGTACGGGGTCTTCGCCGTGTTCGCCGTCTGGTGTGCCATGGCCTTCCGCAAGGACATCGCCCAGATCGACCTGCGCCCCTTGAGCGAGGGCTGGCCCCTGGTCCTGGCCGCAGGTGCCTTGTCCTTGTTCAACTACGCGCTGCGCGTGGTGCGCTGGCAGATGTACCTGCGCCGCCTGGGGCACCACCTGCCCTGGCGCTTCGTCAGCCTGACCTTCATGGCGGGCTTTGCCTTCACGCTGTCGCCGGGCAAGCTCGGTGAAATGGTGCG
>JAVLFO010000079.1:0-8686 GCA_046052805.1 Aquabacterium sp.
CTTGAGGCGCCACCAAAGGACCATCAAGCACTCGGTTGACAAAGCGGCCCGAGACATCGATTTGCTGGCCATCGGCCAGGCTCAAGCCCTTCGTGCGCAGCAACACGTTTTTGTTGTCGTCTTGCAAGTCAGCAGCCTGCAAGGTCACGGTGCCGCTGGCATTGCGAACGCTGCTCTCCATCTGCAAGCCTTGATCGCCATTGGCCTTGACGCTCAGGTTGGCGCCAGGCACAAAGGTCACGTTGTTGCCCTTGAGCCAGCGCAGGCCACCGTCGGTCTGCACCGACACATTGCCGGCTTGGCTGTTGATCAGGCTCAGGCCCAAGACCGAGCCCGAGGGCAGCGCCGCCATGGCGGCATCGTCATTGCCCGCGGCAATTTGAGTCCACACATCGGCACTGGCGCCGCTGGCCTGCTTGCCAATTTGCATGTTGAGCTTGGCAACGGCCGACTGCACATCCGCAGCAGTGCGGTCATTGGCATTGAGCCAGGCGTTGACCGTGACCTTGGCGCGCGCGGCCAGGGGGTCCAGCCCAGCCAGCTGACGCGAGCCCGTGACCGTGTCGGCCTTGAGTTGGCCAGGCATCACGATTTGATTGCCCGTGACCGTGAGCGAGCCTGCGGCAGAGCCCTGCACATAGGCGGCTTCTTGCACCCTCAGCGAAGGGGCCAAAGTGTAGACGCGATCGGCCGGCGCCGTGTTGAGCGTGAACACATTGCCAGAGGCATCTTTGACCTGCGTGAGCAACACCGGCGCGGCATTCGGATTGAGGCCCACCGAGCTGAAATTGACCTGACCGCCCGAGACATTGATGACCGAGTCGGCATGCGTGATCACGGCGCCAGTCGAGTGCAGGTCGACCGAACCGCCGGCCGACAAGCGCTCGGTCGCGGTCACCGTGGCGGCGTCTTTGTAGCCCTGCGTGTTGCTGAACATGGGCACGGACTGGCGCGCGTCAAAGACGGCATCTTCCTTGTGGAAGATCGGTCCGAGCTTTTGAACCGGTGCGTCCTTGAGGTCGCTGTTGGTGACCAGGCTGGGGTTGATGTAGTTGCGCTTGGCCGCGTCAATCTGGGCCGTGGTGGTGCCCGACACATCGATCACGGCACCGTTGGCGATGCTGATGCGAGCACCCTTCTCCACCACCGGATCGGCGGTGCCAAACACCGTGGACTGGCCGTACTTGGCCTTGTCGTTGAGGGTGTTGTCGGTGGCCACACCCATGTACTTGGGCGTGACCTCGGCGCGCGCACGCACGATGGCGCCCGGCGCCACGATGGCGGCCTTGTCCAGCATGTCGATGGTCTTACCCGACAGCTCAACACGCGATGTGGTGAACGGCGTGCCCAAGGTGCTGGGCGCCACGGTTTCGTCGGCTGCGATCTCGATGCGGCTGCCGGCACCCAGGACCAAATTGCCGCCCTGGGTTGCGTGCTTGGTCAAGGTACCTGCGGGGTTGTTGACGTCTTCGTACTTGGCCACCACACCGCTGCGTGCGGCCAGCAAGACCGAGCCGTTGGCGGTGCTGGCGGTCGTGGCATTGATGCGCCCCGACTGGCGCACGGCCATGGCCACCAAGGTGGTGTTGCCGCGCGCGCTGGTGATGTCACCCAGGTTGGTCACCGAGCCCTTTTCGCCATTGGCGCCGTTGTTGACCTCGACCAACAAGCCACGCAATGCCGGCACTTTGTCGTTCACTTCGCTGGCGTAGAGCTTCTCGCGCTGCGGGTTGTTCAAGAACACCTCGCCGCCGCCGGCCAGCACGGTCTGGCCATCGGGCGTGCTCACGCTGCCTTCATTGACCACCTTGGGGGCAAACAAAAACACGCGACCACCTGACTCGGTCGTGATCGTGGCGCCCTTATCGACCTGCACCAAACCATCTGCCTGGTACAGCGCGACAGCGTACTTGCCATCCTTGTCGGCGTTGTCGACGCCACCGGCGTATTTCCACGAGAAGGTGGACTCGTTCTTGTCGATGCTGCCCAGGCCGTTCAAGAAGTCACTGTTGCGGATGTCCAGTGTGCCGGCGAGCATGCCACCCACGTTGACGGTGGCACCGCGACCAAACAACCAACCGCCGGCGTTGATCATGAACAGCTCGCCACCCACACGCTCCTTGCCGGCACCGTCGATGTAGAGCGTCCTGATCGAACCCAAGATCTGCTGAGGTGCCACCTTGGAGGGCAACACACGGGCCAGCATCGCGCTGCTGGCATTGGGCATGTAGAAGTTCACCGCCGCGCTGCTGCCGACGTTGAACGAGCTCCACTGCGAGATGGCGCGCTGCGCCGACTGGGTCACGTCAAGGCGCGCCGCCGTGTCGGTGGTGGTGTACTTGACCGTGACCGTGCCCGACTGCGTGGGCGTGAAGTTGCCATGCTGGGTGGGCAAGCGCAGATCAGGCCCCGCCGCCACCGCCGCGCCCATGGGGAAGATGCCTGCCAAGGCCAGCACCAAAGGCTTGATGCGCACAGAAGTCGAACGGCGGGGGAATTGACGCGCAGCCATGGGTGGCTCCTTGGTACGAAACAACAAAAACAGGATCAGAACTGCACCGCAACGCGCGCATGCAGACGAGGTTGGTGCAGCTGGGTGTAGCTCGATGCGGCCTTGACGGGCCAGGCCACGCTCAGGTCACCGCTGACGGCCTTGCCGCCACGCCACTTCATGCCCATGCCCCACGATTGCAGCGACGAATGAGCAGGCACGCCAGCGGATGCGTCGGTCACGTAGACGCGACCCGCGTCCATGAAAAACTGCGTGCTGAGCTCTTGCATCCAAGGCAAGGACAAGCCGGCCACCCAGTTGGGCGACTGCAGCTCCAGCGTGCCCATGACGCCCTTGTCGCCAGAAGTTTCGGCCTCTAGGTAGCCACGCACGGTGTCAACCCCGCCCAAGGCGTACTGCTCGTTGCTGACCAGCGGCTGGCTGCTGATTTGCCCTGCCAGGCGGATCAGCCCGTTCCAGCGGGCTGCCAAGCCATGCGTGTGGCGCCAGTCCAGGCGCAGCGTGGTGAAAGTGCCGTCGGCATTGGGGTTCTTGCAAGCGAACTGATCTTGCGGCGTGTCGTAACCCGCGCAAGTCACGTTGCGGCGCAAGAGGTCGCGCGAGGCCATGACCAAGGTGCTGCTGAACACGTCAACGCTGCGGTCGCCCTGCACGCTGGCGTTGTAGGCCAGGCTGAAGGGCATATAGACCAAAGGCGTGGTGGGGCTGTCAGGGCCCGTGCCAATGCGTTCGCGGAAGTGCTTGTAGTCAACACCAAAAATCACCGAATGCGTCAGGTCGTTGGAGCCAGGCAGCGGCTGCACATAGCGCAAGCCCTGAACCGAGCCCTTGCCAATCACCGTGGCCGCACCAATGGGCGCGACCTGGCTGTCGGACTTGACCGCGTAAAACGCCCAGGTGGCGCCACCGCCCGCAGGCATCGTGTAGCTGACCACACCCACCTTGGACTGCGTGGTGTCTTGTGGCGAGGTCACTGCCGTCAAGGACAGGCTGTGGTCCTTCTGGAAGAGGTTGTCGTAGCGCACCGTGGCGCTGAGGCGCAGCGGACGCGTGTCGGGCGACTGGCGGTTGTTCAGCTCGACGTTGAGCGACAGGGGCAATTGATCGCTCACTTGCAACTCGGTCTCGACCGAGCCGGGCGTGCGCCCAGGACGCACGATGGGTTGCACGCGGCGGTCATCGCCCTTGCTGGCGCCGATCAGCTGCTGCTGCACCACATTGAAGTTGGGCACCTTGCCCTCTTGCAGCTCGGCGACTTGCTCGCGCACGCGGGCGGGCGAGACGTACTGCGCACCGGTCACCTTCACGCGCTCAACCTTGCCTTCGATCACCAAGAGCTTGAGCACCCCTTCGCGCTGCGCCTCGCCGTCGAGGTCAACCACCACGGTGATGAAGCCGGCGTCTTGATAGGCCTTCTCGAGGGTGGCGCGGGCCTTTTCCAGCTCGGCCAAGGTTTTGCCTGGGCCAGCAAAGGGCATCAAGAGCTGCTCAACCGCCGGCACAGGCAACACGGTGTTGCCTTCGACCTGGACCTCATCGATGTCGTAGGTGATGGCCACGGGTGCATCAGTGGCATCAGGGGCCGCATGGGCGGGCGCACCCAGCATCAGGCAGCACACGGATACCGCCGCAGCCACACGGGCCAGGGTGAAAAAGCAGGCGGACAAAGGGACAGGCAATGCAGCGTTCATGCGCGGCAGTGTGGCCAAGCGCGGTGAAGTCGACATGAACCGGCATGGTCCGTTCGGCCCACCCACCCCCCAGGCAGGGGTCAAGCCGATGACACGTGATGACATGGATGGATCAGGGAGCAACCCTGCGCACCATGCGAAAAAGCCCCCAGGCCTTGCGACCTGGGGGCTTTCATCAAGCGGTGCTTTTGATCAGCCGATCAAAAATTACTTGACGACCTTCAGAGGGTTGCGGCTGTTGCCAGCGCGGGTGGCTTGCGAAGAAGAGACAGGGGCCACAGCGGTTTGCAGGGCGGCCGACAGGTTGCTGATCACGGCTGGGTTGGCAGCTTCGGTGATGATGGCGTTGGCGAAGGCCAGGGCGTTGCCGCTCAGGCTCTTGTTGGTGTTGAAGGTGTTTTCGAACGCGTAGCTGTACAGACCAGCCTTGGCGTTGGCGATGTCAGGCGACACGCCGTCGAGGTTCACGAACTTCCAGGTGTCGGTCGAACCTGGCTTGTTTTCGTAGCCAGCGTAGCCGATGGCGTAGGTGGCGGCGTCAGCCTTGTCAGCGTTGTTCAGGCAAGTCTTCACGCCGCCAGTCGAACCAGCTTCGTTGACGTACAGAACACCACCGGAGCCGATGACAGTGGCTGCGCCGGCATCGCCGTCAAGCGTGGTCACGGGCGATTCATTGTAAGGCGTGAACAGCAGGTTGGCGCCAGCTTGCGTGCCCGAACCAGCCGAGCGACGGCAGATGTTAACTTGCGACAGGTCGCTGGTGCCCAAGAGGTTGCCCCAGGTCTTGTCGGCAGAAGCGAACACGCCGTTCTTGTTCACCAAAGAGATGATGAAGTTGGAGGGGATGCTGGGCACGCCGCTGGTGCCTTGGGCGGTTTGCAAAGCGGTGTACAGGTTGTTGTTCACAGCGATGCCGAAGGTGGCCAACAAAGCGGTGGTGGTGTTCAGGTTCGACAGCTGAGCAGGCGTCAGAGCGGTGGTGCCAGAAGGCAGGTTCAGCGCTTCTTGCAGCAGTGCGGGCTCAACGTCAGCGGCGCCGAGTTGGGGCACGACGTTCTTGGTGGTGGCCGAGGCGTTGGCACCAGCAACGGAGACCGAAGCTTCGTCCAAGAAAGCGATGGCAGTGCCAGTGGCAACTGGGTTCACGCCTTGGATCGAACCACCGGCGTCACGCTTGAACAAGGCAACCGACAGGTCGGTCGAAGGAGCAACGCCACCGTTGATGGTCTTGGCGAAGTTGGTGGTCTTGGAAACGGTGCAGGTGTAGAGCAGCTGGTCAGCAGCGGCGTTGGTGTAGGTGGTCACGCCAGTCGAGCCGCCAACGCAGTTGGTGCCGAAGATGGCCTTGATGACGGGGGTCAGGGCCGAAGAGCCCGACACGTACAGGGTCTTGGTGCCGGCGGGCAGGGTGATGGCTTGGGCTTGGGCAGCAACCAGGGCAGCGGCGGCGAAGGCGATGGAACGGATTTGCATGATGAGTCCTTGATGGAATGTGCGCGGGGGTCGGTCACACCCAATGCGCCCCATCAGGGGCACACCGAGCGCTCGGTCAAACAATCAGAAAGGCTTAGGCGCGGCGACGGGCCACGGCACCAGCCAACAGCAAGCCAACCAGGGCCAAGCCGTAGGTCGAAGGCTCAGGCACCGAAGGCGTGACAGGCACGGTGGCGGCTGGGCCGTACTTCAGCGAAGTGCCGTCGAAGGTGAACAGACCAGCGGAGGTCGTGGGCGTCCAGGTACCAGCGGTACGGGTACCGGTGTTGCCCAGCTTCAGGAAGATCGACGAGTCGCCGATGGCGTTGTAAGCAGCGAAGGAGCCAGAAGCGCCGTCGATTTGCTTGTTCAGGAAGTAAGTGACCTTACCGCCGTTCACGCCACCGAAGAAGGAAGCGTCTTGGGCTGAAGCCGAAGCCACAAACGACGACGAAGCGCCAGCCTTGGCGTTGATGTCAAGTGCTTGGTTGTTGATGTTGGCAGCCAACAAGGAAATGCTGCCGGCAGACTTGGTGCTCAGACCCGAAATGTCGTAGGACTTGTTGACAGTGGTTTCAACGTAGTTGTTACCAGCGGTGATGGTGGAACCCACGCTGTAACCAGCGGTGATCGACCACACATAGTCAGCCGAGTTGGCGGCGTTGTAGAACGAAGTCCAGTTGCTGTCGAGCGACCAGTTTTGCGTGTAAGCGGCGTTGGCGATGCTCGTATTGAACGAAGCGAAGCTTTGACCCAGATCCAGGCCGTAAGACGTGTTGTTGGCGTTGTTGGTGACGAACAGCACCAGGCCAGTGCTACCCCCGACGCTGGGGCTGTGCGATTCGATGTTGGCAGCGTTGGCGACGCCAGCGACGAGGGCCAGTGTGGCCAGAGCGATGTGCTTGAGTTTCATGCTTGTTTCTCCGAAAGATTGAAGGTGCCCATGTGCGTTGGGCAAGTGGTTTACTTGACGGAGGCCCTCCCAGTTGGCTTTGCTGTTCGCGGCACCTGATCGGCGCTGTGGACGCAAAGCCCGGTAGATCCACCAAAGAACGATGTGAGTCCCTATGGGTTACTGCTGAGGGGATTGTTGAAAATCGGCATGACACGCTGACTTTGGCGCCAAGGCCCCTATGGGCCTTCCGGACTACTCAACGTGCTCTGCAGCACCCCCGACTTGCGGGGTACGCAGGCCCAGCGTGCTGCGCGTGGGGCTGGCCGACAGCGGCGTGTTGAACACATTCATCATCAAAGCCTTGGCCACGGCCTGTGCGCGGTTCGAGGCACCCAGCTTGCGCAAGATCTTTTGCACGTGGTTCTTGACCGTCAAGGCGCTGATGCCCAGTTCGTCTGAGATGGCCTGGTTGCTCTTGCCATCGCGCACCCAGCGCAAGATCTCGCGCTCACGCTCGGTCAGGTTCATCACCAAACGGGCCCGCTCGCCGGTGGCCTGCGTCGGGAAGCGCACATTGCGGCCTGGGCTGGCCATCTCGCACTCGTTGCTGTAAACACGCACATAGGTGCAGTGCAAGTAGGGCAAGAACAGGTGCAAGGCATGCGCTGCCAAATCGTCGCGCAGGCCGCCAGGCGAGCCGAACACGAAGAAGCTCTCCAGTTCGTGCAAGCGCCCCGGCCGGCTGACGGCGTGCACCAACAGCCAGTCGTAGCCGCCATCAATGAGGCCGCGCACGGCCGTGTCTTCATGGGCTTGCAAACGCATGTCCACCCATACCGGCTGGCCATTGCCTTTGCCCCACTCGGTCAAGAGGTGGGTCATCACCGGCGAGCGCACGTCGCTCATGGCGCTGACCACTTCGGGTGCCAGTGGGATGCTGTTGAGCACGTCGAACGACAGGTCTCGGTGGGCGGCATCGTAGGCGCCGCAAGCCGACAGCTTGTGGGGCACCAACCTTTGGAGGTCACCTTGCGTCCAGAGGTAGAACTGGTAGCGTCGCTTGACGTCGACCGACGACTCAAGCAGCCGAATCAAAGACTCGACTTGCGCTGCGGTGAATGTGTGTGTGCTCATAGGCACACGATGCTAGGGACGACAAGTGACCGTTTGTTGACGAATCAAATCATGGTCCGTTGGTCACTGACGAAGCGTCAAACCGCCATGCGTCATAGCGCAATATGCCCCCTGGCGCGCGCAAGGGCACGCCTTTGGCCAAGCTGTAGACGCCTTTGATGCCGGCATCGGGCGCATCACCCTCTTTGATCAAGCCCCAGCTGCCTTTGGGGTTGAGTGGATCGGTCCAGACGCGCCGCAAATGCCGCTTGATGACAGGGCCTCGGCGGTCTTCCAGCAAGTCGTCCAGCCGCTTGGGCCAGACCGCAGGCTGACCAGGCACCGCAGGCACGTGGTATGACAAGAGCGCCGCTTGGATGTCTTGTGCACGAAAGACCATTTCGATCTCGCGCTGCCGCTGGCGCTCCAAGGCCCACTGCTGGCCCAGCGCGGCCAACATCACGCTGCCAATGGCCACCCACCACAAGAGCATCAGGTAGGTGAAGCCTTGGGACACGGCGGCCCTTGAACGCACCCGCATCACCATGTGTTGTAGGGCGTGCCGTCTTGACCACGGCCCACCGCGCCGCTGCGCACGTCGGCCAGACGGCCTTTGACGACACCGTTGGGCAGTGGAGGCAGCATTTGCCAGCTCTCGCGTTGGCCCGTGACGGGGTCAACAGGCACCTGGCGCAAATAGCCCACCTTGACGAGCTCGTCCAGCGAGTCGGGGTAGCGGTCTTTGTCGGCCACGAACTTGTCGATGGCATCGCGCATGACGTTCAGCGAGGTGCGCAGGCTGGCGTCACGCGCGTTGTCCACACTGCGGTAATAGCGAGGCGCCACGATGCTGGCCAGCAAGGCGATGATGGCCATGACGACGATGAGCTCGATCAGCGTGAAGCCTTGGCGACGAGGGCGCTTGTGCATGGGGTCCACCTGCTTCACCAGCTTTTGTACGGCGTGCCGTCCAGGCCGATGCCCTCAGACGTAGAGTAGACA
>JAVLFO010000080.1:0-5399 GCA_046052805.1 Aquabacterium sp.
AACGTCGTGTGCTCGGCGTGCTTGTTCTAGCTGCGCCCACAGGCCAGGCAGGGTCTCGGTCAGTGTTTCGATCAAGCGCTTGAGCAAAGCGGGCTGCGCATGGAAGTGCTTGAGCATGGCCTCCCAGTCGCTGGGTGAGGCCCCAGGCGTCGAAGCCATTTTGATGGGTGCCAGGGTGTGCCGGCGTGTTCCGAGTGTGATCTGTCGGCGGGCATGTTGTTGGATCACATTGACCAGGGTGTCGAGCATCACTGGCTTGGTCACGTAGGCCACCATGCCGACGATGCGGGCTTGTTCGCGCGCCTCGCTGAAAGCGTGGGCTGTCAGGCCAATCACGGGCAGACCTGGGGCGAGGCTGCGCAAGGCGGTGGTCGCCTCGTAGCCGTCCATCACTGGCATTTGGATGTCGCACAGCACGACGTCGAAGTGCGCTGCGCCATGGTGTCGCACCTGTTCTAGCGCCTGCGCCCCGTCGAAGGCGAAGGTGACCTCGGCACCCTCTTGCTGCAGCATTTGCTCCAGAACGAGTCTGTTCATGGGGTTGTCCTCGGCTGCGAGGACGCGCATGCCTGCTAAGCGTTGTGGCTGCGTTGGCTTGTGCTCTCGGGGTGCTTGGGCCATGGCGTACATGAGGCGCAAAGGGCTCAAGGGTCCGTTGACCCTGACGGCCTCGATCGCACGGCTCTGCGAGTCGCCAATGTCCGCACTCGCTGGGCTGTGAAGCACCACCTGGCAGCCGACGGCGATCAGCTCATTCAAGTGATCGGTAGGCAAGCTTTGCAAGCGCTGGGCCTCGATCAGCAGCAAACAGTTTGTGTGTTCGGGGGGCGGCAGTTGGTCAACAGAGGCGACGTGGATGCCGCGTTGTCGCAAGGCGCGGCTCAGCAGCACCATGTCGTTGGCGGGCAATCCAATCAGCGCCACTTGCAGCAGCGTGTGCGCTTCGGCCGTGTGCGCAGGGGCGGCCGGCACTTGCATGTGAAAGTGGCTTCCCTTTCCCGCGTGGCTGTGCAAGAGCCGTAATTCGCCTTGCATCAGGGTGACCAAACGCTTGCTGATGGCCAAGCCGAGCCCGGTGCCACCGACGTGCTGGCTTTGTTGATCGGGATCTTGCTCAAAGGGCTTGAAAAGCCGGTCTTGCTGCGCAGACCTCATCCCTGCGCCTTGATCGATGACGTCGACCCGCAACTGCCCATGCGCATGGTCCAAAGCCAGTGTGATCTCGCCGTGCGTCGAGAACTTGATGGCGTTGGTCAGCAAGTTCAGGATGACCTGCGACAGGCGCGTACCGTCTGCCACGATGTGACGCGGCACACGTGAAGTCTCTTCAATGCGCAGTCGCAAGCCTTTGACATCGGCGCGCAAATGGGTCATTGACACGACGTGATCCAAGAGCTGGCCCACGTCAACTGGCGCAGCGTTCATCTGCATTTTGCCGGCTTCTATTTTTGAAAAATCCAGCACGTCGTCGATCAACATCATGAGGTGCTGACCCGCCTCAACGATGTGGCGAAAACCTCGCTGGGCGCGCGCGTCCTCGGTTTCTGCGGCGCCGACCTGTGCCATGCCGAACATGGCATTCAAGGGTGTTCGCAGCTCATGGCTGATGCTGGCCAGGAAGGCAGACTTGGCTTGGCTGGCCGCCTTCGCCTCGCGCTCAGCGCGTTTGAGCGCCGTGATGTCAAACAACATCACGAGGAAGCCCCGCGTTTTTCCTTCGACGACATCGGGCAGGTAGTGGACCTGGCTGTGCCTGGTCTCCCCGGGGCGCCCCGGGATGGGTAACTCGCGTTCGAAGCATTGCGGCACGCCATCGAGTACGGCCGTGATGTGCGGCTCATTGCGCGCAAACAGATCAGGGCCCAATAGCTCTTGGATGTGTCGTCCTTTGATTTCTTGGGGGCTCATGCCGAACCAGTCGCCATACGACTCGTTGGCGAACAGGTTGCTCAGCTCGCGCGTCCAGTACCCGACCAGGCCAGGCACGCCGTCCAGGATGTGCGTGAGCAGACGCTCGCTCTCGGTCAGTGCCTGTGTGCGCTCGTTGATGCGGTGCTCAAGTTCTGTATTGAGTCGGCGAATCTCTTGCTCGGCCAGTTTGCGCTCGGTGATGTCCATCACGATGCCGCAATAGCGCGGGGCGCGTCCTGCTTGGTCAAGGGCTGGTTGGCCACGCGACAAGATCCAGCGGCTGGGCCCGAGCTCGGGGTTGGTTCGCCATTCCAGCTCGAACGGGGCGAAACGCTCGCTTGCGCTGAGGGCTGCGGCTTGGGCTGAGCTTCGGTCATCTGGGTGGATGCTGCTCAGCCACAGTTCGAGGCTGGGGGCCGCGGATGTCGGTGACAGTCCGTACAGCTGCCAAATTTCATCGGACCAGCGGTTGGCGTGGGACACCAAGTCCCACTCCCAAATGCCGACCTTGCCTGCCCTCAAGGCCAGGTGGGTGCACTCAAGCGACGGCAAAGATTGCTGACCATCGTCGATCGGAGTCGAGGAAGACATGGCGCTCTCGTGTGTGTGGCGTCGGCAGGGCAAGCCCTGGCTGAACTGCTGGTTCACGGAGCGCGACGGTGATCTCGTAACTACCTCATCACGCCAACCGCCGGGCATTGACCCACAGTTGACGGGCCCAAAGCCCGCGCTGCGTTTGCCTCTTCCCGAGGCGCTACCGTAGCGCGTTCAATGTGCCTTGGCAAGCGGCTTACACCTCATGCGAGCTCGCTGAGTGGCACACAAGAGCAGAACAGGTTGCGGTCACCGTAGACGTTGTCGACGCGTCCAACGGGTGACCAGTATTTGTTCAAGCGCAAGGCCGCCACCGGATAGGCCGCTTGCTCACGGCTGTAGGGGTGTTGCCAATCGGCGCTGAGCAGGCTGGCCGCCGTGTGCGGCGCGTGTTTGAGCGGGTTGTCGTCTTGCGGCAGCTTGCCTTGTTCGACCAGTCGGATCTCGTCGCGGATGGCGATCATGGCATTACAGAAGCGGTCAAGCTCGGCCAGGGACTCGCTCTCGGTGGGCTCGACCATCAAGGTACCGGCCACGGGGAAGCTCAGCGTGGGGGCGTGGAAGCCGTAGTCGATGAGGCGCTTGGCCACGTCTTCGGCGCTGACGCCGCTGGTGTCCTTGAGCGGGCGCAGGTCAAGGATGCACTCGTGCGCCACGCCGCCGCCCTTGAGGGCCGCATTGCCGCTGCTGAAGTGGATGTCGTAGTGATCGGCCAAGCGGGCGGCCACGTAGTTGGCGTTCAAGATGGCCACTTCGGTGGCCGCCTTCAGGCCATCTGAGCCCATCATGCGCACATACATCCAGCTGATGGGCAGCACGGCGGCGTTGCCCAATGGCGCAGCCGAGACAGCGCCCACTTGCGCTTGGGTGCCGATGCCAGCCGAGCGGTGCGCGGGCAGGTATGGGGCCAGGTCTTCGACCACGCAGACGGGGCCGACGCCGGGGCCGCCACCGCCGTGCGGGATGCAGAAGGTTTTGTGCAGGTTGAGGTGGCTGACGTCGCCACCAAACTGACCGGGCGCAGCTAGGCCAACCAGCGCGTTCATGTTGGCGCCGTCCACGTAGACGCGGCCACCATGCTGATGCACCAGGGCGCACAGCTCTTTGACCTGGGTGTCAAACACGCCGTAGGTCGAGGGGTAGGTGATCATGACCGCGGCCAGCTTGTCGCTGTGCTGTTCGCACTTGGCGCGCAGGTCAGCCAAGTCAACGTTGCCCGAGGCATCGCACTTGGTGACGACCACGGTCATGCCCACCATTTGTGCGCTGGCGGGGTTGGTACCGTGGGCGCTTTCAGGGATCAGGCAGATGTTGCGTTGGCCTTGGCCGTGGGCCTCGTGGTAGGCCTTGATGATCAGCAGGCCGGCGTACTCGCCTTGCGAGCCCGCATTGGGTTGCAGGCTGATGCCCGCGTAGCCCGTGGCTTGCGACAGCCAGGCGCACAGTTGCTCGTTCAGCAGGGCATAGCCCTTGAGCTGGTCTTGCGGCGCGAAAGGGTGGATGTGCGCGAACTCAGGCCAGGTTATGGGGATCATCTCGCTGGTGGCGTTGAGCTTCATGGTGCACGAGCCCAGCGGGATCATGGTGCGGTCGAGCGCCAGGTCCTTGTCGGCCAAGGCGCGCAGGTAGCGCAGCATGCCGGTTTCAGAGTGGTGGGTGTTGTAGACCGGGTGCGTGAGGTAGGCGCTGGTGCGCAGCAGGTCGGCAGGGATGGCCAAGGCCACGCCGGCTTCAAAAGCGTCAAACGAAGGGAGCGCTTGCCCATCGGCAAAGATGGCCCACAGGTCAGCCAGGTCGGTGCGGGTGGTGGTCTCGTCCAGCGAGATGGTCAAGCTGTCGGCGCTGGCGTGGCGCAGGTTGATGCCCTTGGCTTGGGCCTTGGCCAGCGTGCCCGCCACGTCGTTGGTCAACACTTGAACGGTGTCGAAGTAGGTGGTGTGCACCACGGTGTAGCCCAGCGCCTTGAGGCCTTGCGCGAGCACGGCGGCATAGCTCGCCACGCGTTGGGCAATGCGCTTGAGGCCTTCGGGGCCATGGTAGACCGCGTACATGCTGGCCACCACCGCTGGCAGCACTTGCGCTGTGCAGATGTTGGACGTGGCCTTTTCGCGGCGAATGTGTTGCTCGCGCGTTTGCAGCGACAGGCGATAGGCGGTGTTGCCGTGGCTGTCGACGCTGACGCCGACCAAGCGGCCAGGCAGCGAGCGCTTGAACTCGTCTTTGGTGGCCAAGTAAGCGGCGTGTGGGCCGCCGTTGCCCATGGGCATGCCGAAGCGTTGCGTGGTGCCGCAAGCAATGTCGGCGCCCATCTCGCCTGGCGAAGTCAGGATGGTCAAGGCCAGCAGGTCGGCGGCCACGATGGCCAGCGCTCCTGCAGCGTGCAGCGCGTCGATCAGGGGGCGCAGGTCACGCACTTGGCCATTCACGCCGGGGTATTGCATCAAGGCGGCAAAGCAGTCGTTGCTGGCCAGGTGCTCGCTGAGTTTGGCAGCATGGACCACGTCCACCGTGATGCCCAAAGGCGCAGCGCGGGTCTGGATCACTTCCAGGGTCTGTGGGAACACGTCGTGGCAGACCACAAAGCGCGTCGACTTGCTCTTGCCACCCCGGGCGGCCAGCGTCATGGCTTCCGCAGCGGCGGTGGCCTCGTCCAGCATGGAGGCGTTGGCAATGGCCATGCCCGTCAGATCCGTGACCATGGTCTGGAAGTTGATCAGCGCTTCCATGCGGCCTTGCGAGATCTCGGCTTGGTAAGGCGTGTAGGCCGTGTACCAGGCGGGGTTCTCGAGGATGTTGCGCAGGATGACGCCCGGCGTGTGCGTGCCGGAATAACCCTGGCCGATGAAGCTCTTGCTGTCTCTTATACACATCCTGAACGCTGCCGACGAAGCTAG
>JAVLFO010000081.1:0-3377 GCA_046052805.1 Aquabacterium sp.
CCGCCGCCGGCCCGGCCGCCAGCACCCGCCCTGCTTGCATCAACACCAAATGGTCGGCCAGCCTCGCAGCCTCGTCCAAGGCGTGCGTCACGTAAATCACAGGCACCCCCGATTGCCGGTTCAGCCGCTCCAGGTACGGCAAGATATCGGCCTTGCGCTCGGCATCCAGGGCTGACAAGGGCTCGTCCATCAACAGCACGCGCGGACTGGTCAACAGCGCCCGCGCAATCGCCACGCGCTGACGCTCCCCCCCCGACAAATCCTGCACCGAGCGGCCCATCAAAGGCCCAATGCCCATGAGGGACACGGCCTCGTCCCAAGCCACGCGCTGGGCCTGTGCGGGCACACGTCGGCGGCCGTAATCGAGGTTGCCTTGCACGCTCAGGTGCGCAAACAAGCTGGCCTCTTGAAACACATAGCCCAGGGCCCGCCGATGCGGCGCCAACCACACGCCACGCGCGTCGTCTTGCCAGACTTCATCGGGCATCGCCACGCGGCCCTGCGCGCGCGTCAGGCCAGCCAAAGTCCGCAGCACCGTGGTCTTGCCGCAGCCCGAAGGGCCCCACAGCACACTCACGCCGGCCGCCGGCAAGCGCAAGTTCACATCCAGGTCAAAGCCCGCCAAAGCGAGGCGCAGCGAAGCCTGGATCGCATCACGTGAAGGCATGGCTTGGGGCTCAAACACGCTCGCCTCCGGTGGTGCGCGCCGCGCCCAAGCCCGGCCCGCGCTTGGACACGGCATACAGCAGGCACATGACCGCGAAGGCAAAGGCCACCATGCCCGCCGCCAGCACATGGGCCTGTGTCAGCTCATTGGCTTCGACGTGGCCATACAGCGCAATCGACAACACGCGCGTCACCCCAGGGATGTTGCCGCCAATCATCAAGACCACACCGAACTCGCCCACCGTGTGCGCAAAGCCCAGCACCGTGGCCGTCACGAACCCCGGCTTGGCCAAGGGCACAGCCACGCTCCAAAAGCGGTCCCATGGCCCCGCTCGCAAGGTGGCAGCCACCTCCAAAGGGCGCGGGCCGATCGCTTCAAAGGCCTGCTGCAAAGGCTGGACCACGAACGGCAAGGAGTGCAGCACCGACGCCACGACCAGACCCGAGAAAGTGAACGGCAACAGCGCCCAGCCCATCGACTGCATCCACTGCCCCACGGGGCCATGCGGCCCCAACAGCAGCAGCAGGTAAAAGCCTATCACCGTGGGCGGCAACACCAAAGGCAAAGCCACCACCGCTGCCACAGGCCCCTTGAGCACCGACCGCGTGCGGGAGAGCCACCAAGCCAAGGGCGTCCCCAGCAGCAGCAAAACCAAGGTCGTCACGCCAGCCAGCTGGGCAGTGAGTCGCAGTGCCTGCACATCATCCAAAGACAGCCACATGCGCTCAAAACCCGTAGCCGTAAGACTTGATCATCGCCCGTGCCGCGTCACCGCGCAAATAGGCCAGCCAGGCCTTGGCTGCCGCACTGTTGGCCCCTTTGTTCAGCAACACCGCGTCTTGCAAGATGGGCGGGTACAAAGCCGCAGGCACCACCCACATCGAGCCCCGCACCGGCGCGCCAGGCAGCGCCACCTGCGACATCGCCACAAAGCCCAGCTCCGCATTGCCCGTGGCCACAAACTGGTGGGCCTGCGCGATGTTCTCCCCTTGCACGATCTTGGTCGACAAGCTCGCCTGCAAACCCATGGCCTTGAGCACCTCCATGGCCGCTGCGCCATAGGGCGCCAATTTGGGGTTGGCGATGGCGAGGCGCGCAAAGTCGCCCTTGCGCAAAACGGCGCCCTCGGCATCCACCCAAGCTGGGCGCGGACTCCACAGCACCAACTTGCCGATCGCATACGTGAACGACTGCCCCTTGACGGCCAAACCCTCGCTCATCAGGCGCTTGGGCGTCTCGTCATCGGCAGCCAACAGCACCTCAAACGGCGCGCCTTGTTGAATCTGGGCGGCCAGCTTGGCGGTCGAGCCCACGGCCCCCACCGCCCGGTGACCCGTGCTGGCGGCAAAGTCCGCTGCGAGTCGCTGAAACGGCACCGCGAAATTGGCGGCCACGCCCACCTGAACCTCGTCGGCATGGGCTGTGCCCACGCCCCAGACACACAGCGCCCACCCCAGCGTGGCCCAGCCCACGCACAGGCGCCAAACCTCACGCCAAGTCCCCATCCGAGCCTCCATTGGCGTGATCGCGCCCATGCCCTGCCGTCAAGCCGACGGCTGCTCCGAGGCCGACGCATCGGCCACAGGCGCTTGTGACGGATCCGCCCAAAACACGCCCGTCAGCAGCTCCGACAAACGCTCAGGTCCCATGCGAAAACCGCACGCCTGCGGATGTCCGCCACCGCCCATCGATTCGGCCAGGGGAATGGCGTTGAATGCAGGCACCGCACGCAAGCCCACCTTGACCGCCCCATCCTTCGACACACTCCACAACAAAGCAAAGCTGCCACACTCGGCCGACAGCATGTTGCCCACCTCACTGGTGAAGGCTCCCGGACAGTTCACCATCACACCTGCCTGCCCATTGAAGGTCACCGGTGCGGCGCCCCGCGCAATGTCTTCACACAGGTTGATGAACTTCTCGTTCATGGCCGTGCCGCGCTCGCAAAACGCCGTGGCCTGCTCGGGCGTGAAGGCCGAGATCTCGGCCCAGCGCTCAAACTCATTGGGCTCCAGGTCCAGGGCCGACAAGAAGGCCGCACTTTGCGGGAACGCCCACGTCCACAGGTCACGGTCTTGCACGTACTTGATGAGATCGGGCACAGGCTGCTCAGGCATGAAGAACTTCCAGGCCAGCATCGCGCCAGACTGTGTCATGTCGAAGTGCACAGCACCACAGCGGCACTTGAACGCACCCAACTTGTCGGCCGCGCTTTTGTGATGGTCCAGCATCACCAACTTCGCACACGCCTCATCAAGCGCCTGCATGATGGTCACGTCAAACGAAAAATCGAGGATGTAAACCGCCCGCCCCTCGACAGGAGGCAAGTCGGCCAGCGACAACACCTTGCCGTGACTCACACCGACGTACTCGCCTTGCCCCTCAAAGTAGAGCCAGGCAGCCAAGGCCGCGCCAAAGCCGTCGGGGCATTTGCCGTGGTACAGGATCAGGGGGTTGGGATCGGTCTTGGCGGGTTGAACGGCCAAGCCGGGCAGCGAAGTAAACAGGCCTGTGGTCACAGCGTCGAAGCTTTCACGCCGCCTCAGCGAGGCAGCAGGTTAGAACAGCCCCAATGGTAGACCGCCACCCGCACCACAGCGCCGCCCCAATGCAAACAGCCGCCCAAAACAGAGCGGCTTTCAACGACTTCGAACCACTTGAAGTGGTTGCGGGGGCCGGATTTGAACCGACGACCTTTGGGTTATGAGCC
>JAVLFO010000082.1:0-1784 GCA_046052805.1 Aquabacterium sp.
ATTGCCCAGGCCAGCCGCGTGCTGACCTCTGGCACGACCGTCGGCCAGTACCGCGAGGGTGATCGCCTGATCGACATCGATTTGCGCTCGCCTCAGTCTGAGCGGACCACGCTGGGTGCCTTGGACAACGCTTATGTGCCCACCGCCTCTGGGCGCATGGTGCCGGTGTTACAGGTGGCCAAGCCCAAGCTGGTTTGGGAGCCCGGTGTGTTGTGGCGCGAGGGTCGCCACTTCGCCATCACCGTACAGGGCGATGTCCAAGAGGGCGTGCAGGGGCCAACCGTCAGTGCCGTTTTGTGGCCACAGATGCAAGCGCTCCAGGCCAAGATGCCCGTGGGCTACCACGTGCAATTGGCGGGCACCGCCGAAGAGAGCACCAAAGGCCAAGGGTCGATTTTTGCCAACGTGCCCGTGATGTTGTTCATCATCTTCACCCTTTTGATGCTGCAGCTGCAAAGCTTTTCGCGCGCCTTGCTGGTCTTCTTGACCGGTCCGATGGGCATCGCAGGCGTGGCCATGTCTTTGCTGGCGCTCAACCGTCCGTTCGGTTTTGTCGCCCTGCTGGGCGTGATCGCGCTGATGGGCATGATCATGCGCAACTCGGTGATCTTGATCGACCAGATCGAGCAAGACCGCAGCCGTGGCGTGCCCGCCTGGGATGCCGTCATTGGCGCGGCCGTGCGGCGTTTCCGTCCGATCGTGCTGACGGCCGCTGCGGCCGTGCTGGCCATGATCCCCCTGACGCGCAGCGCGTTCTGGGGCCCGATGGCCGTGGCCATCATGGGCGGTCTGATCGTTGCCACCGCTTTGACCTTGCTGGCCTTGCCCGCCATGTACGCGGCCTGGTTCCGTGTGCGGCGTCCCACATGAGGATGCCGATGGTGGAATCGCGCCAGGCAGCCTCAAACCGGCCCTAAGCCACGGTAGAATCGTGGGTTAAGACCAAATCAGCCTGTCCGGCTGCAGGGTGCGTTTGCAAAAGCCGTCAGGCTGGCGCAGGGCGCCAAGCAGTCGGGCTTTTCACAGGTCGATGCGCGGGTGGCGAAATTGGTAGACGCACCAGGTTTAGGTCCTGACGCCAGCAATGGTGTGGGGGTTCGAGTCCCCCCTCGCGCACCAGACATTGTTTCTATTCACACATACTGAGAGATCACATCATGGCGATCACCGTGGAGACCCTCGACAAGCTGGAGCGCCGCATCACGCTGTCGCTGGCAGCTGACGTCCTCAAGAACGAAGTCGATGCCCGCCTCAAGAAGCTGGCCCGTACCACCAAGGCCGACGGCTTCCGCCCCGGCAAGGTGCCAATGAACGTCGTGGCCCAGCGCTACGGCTACTCCGTCCAGTACGAAGTGGTCAACGACAAGCTGGGTGAGGCCTTCGCCCAAGCGGCACAAGAAGCCAACCTGCGCGTGGCAGGCCAGCCCAGCATCGCCGAAAAAGAAGGCGGCGCTGTGGAAGGTCAACTGCAGTTCGACGCGACCTTCGAGGTCTACCCTGAAGTCACCATCGGCGATTTGAGCTCGGTTGAAGTCGAGCGCGCCAGCGCCGAAGTCAACGACGCTGCCATCGACCGCACCATCGACATCCTGCGAAAGCAACGCCGTACCTTCGCCCAGCGTCCTGCTGCCGAAGCTGCAGCCGATGGCGACCGCGTGACGATCGACTTCGAAGGCAAGATCGACGGCGTGCCTTTTGACGGCGGCAAAGCCGAAGGCTTCCAGTTCCTGGTTGGCGAAGGCCAGATGCTCGAAGCCTTCGAGAAGGCTGTTCGCGGCATGAAG
>JAVLFO010000083.1:0-1777 GCA_046052805.1 Aquabacterium sp.
AAGGTGGCCGACAAGAGCACGCCGCGCCTGATGCAGGCCTTTTACAAGGCAAGAGGCGACAGTGCGCTGAACAAAGCGCAAGCCCTGCGACAAGCGCAGCTGGCGTTCATCAACGGCGACATCAGGTTCACTCAAGAGAAGACCTGGGACCACCCCTACTACTGGGCACCATTCGTGCTTATGGGCAACTGGCGATAGGCTTCCAAATACGTATACCCACACATACACGAACATGTCACAGCCAATCGACAAAGACTACCTAATACTGCATTACTCGCGCTTAACTGACGAGGAACTTAAAAGGATAGCAAATTCTGATTTGGTCCCTGAATCAATGACGCTCTTGCAAGCCGAGATAGACAGACGCCCGATCGAGCGCAAAAGAGAACGTGATGAAGCAGCCGCACTCGATGCGCAGCTACAAATTGTGAATGAAGAGCGCCTAGCTGCAGGACAAGTTCCACTTGATGGAAGTGGAAAACCTGTTATTAATCTAGTTTTCGGCGTGGGTGCGGCACGATCTACTTGCTTGTACGGCATTTTCATTTCAGCAACAATCGCATTGGTTACACTTCGCGAATCACCATCCAGCACCTTTTTATGTGTAACCTTCGCAACCTGGGCCTATTGGATCAGACGACGCCTCTCCATGAATTTACGGCATGCAGCCATCGAGTTTATCGCTTATACAACCACAGTAGGATTGCTCATCATTTTTCTAGCGCTCCCATCTATTGACGATTCGTTTTTATCGCTACGGGGATCTAGTTTGCGGGGTCTGGGCTTCCTTTCCATTGGTTTCCTTTGGCAGTTGCTCGTTGCCGGAGTAATAGTGATTCAGCTTCTCAGAAAGCGTTTTCTGTCAGTCGAAGCGATTTTGTCGTCAAATAACCAATGACGCACTGAATCGTCAAACCACCTCCTGAGTCGCTTTCTCACTCGAATTTGCCCGCTTCAGCCGTGCCAGCCAGCCATTCGTTGCGCGTTGGTATTCCTGTGAGCACACCACAGACACCGAGTCAAGGCCGAAGGTCGGGAAAGCGCTTATTCAGTTGGCCAACTGAACATGTGCCCAACGCACCGAAGCAAGTCCCTCGCCAACAAGTGAAGCACTTTCCTGACAAACCGCCCCCGCCTCAGTCAAACCAACAGACCCAGCCAGCGGAGACATACGCATATTGTCAAAAGCTACAGCCCGAGGTCACTGCAGGCTGGAAGATGCCCAACTTTTCAACTTAACATGAGGCTCCACATGCAACTTCCAGCAGAGGCAGCACCACAATGGACGGAGACGAGTTTTTGCGCCGCATGCGAATCAACGATTCCCGCGTTTTTGACGATTTAATGCCTGTGCTTGAAAAGATCGTCTATGGAGCTTGTGCTTCGTTTCGCCTGTTTGATCAGCGACGGGACGATGTGTTGCAGGAGGTTGCCGTTAAGGCGTTTGTGAATTGGACCAGTTACAGGGGCGACAGCCGCCTCACCACCTGGCTCTACGCCATTGCCCGCAACGTCTGCTTGGATGAGATTCGACGTGGGGGCCGGCACATTGCTGAACCTAGCGACACAGACCAGGATCGTGACGACTTGTTTGACACGATTGTCGACGAAAGCCAATCTGACTTTGAGCAACGCTTGTGCGTGCAGCAAGTCTTGACAGCGCTGGAGGCCGAACCGCCAGCGAGAAAGGGCAGCATGAGGAAAATTGAAGTGCTGATGTGGTGGGTGATGAACTCGCCAACAACGGAGGACCTTGCCGCTTTCCTGGAGACCACCT
>JAVLFO010000084.1:0-4162 GCA_046052805.1 Aquabacterium sp.
AAGACGACGCCCCGGTCAAGCCCAAAAAGGCAGCTGGCAAGACCACCGCCGCGCAAAAGGCCGCCACCACGGCACCTGCGCGCAAGGTCGCTGCCAAGAAGGCCGTCGCCAAGAAGTCGACCAATGTGCGCCAAGACGCCGCCACCAAGCCAGCCACCAAGAAGGTCGCCACCAAAAAGGCAGCCGGCACGGTGAACAGCGTGGCCGCGGTGCGCAAGGTTGCGGCCAAGAAGGTGGTTGCCAAGAAGGCGGCTGCCAACGTCAAGAAGGTCGTGGTCAACGCGCCTGAGGTCAAGAAGGCCCCAGCCCGCAAGGTCGCCGTCAAGAAAGTGGCGGCCAAGAAGGCGGTGGCAGCCAAGCCCGTGGTGCGCAAGGTCGCCGCCAAGAAGGTGGCTGCCAAAAAGGCGCCAGCCAAGAAGGCTGCGCGTTGAGCCTTCGTCGCTGAAAGCGCTGGTTCATGAAGCTCACGGTGGTCACCATCGGGCAGCGCCTGCCAGACTGGGCCAATGAGGCGTGTGAGGACTACCTCAAACGCTTCCCGCCCGACTGGAAGGTCGAGGTCAAGGCCCTCAAGGCCGAGCCTCGCGAGGGCAAGCCTGTCCCCGTCATCATGCAGGCCGAGGCGGCTCGCATGGAGGCGGCGATGGAGCGTGGCGTGCGCCGCGTCATCTTGGATGAACGCGGCACCCGCCTGACCAGCGTGCAGCTGGCAGAACGCACCGAAGCCTGGCTGAACGATGGCCGCGATGTGGTGTTCATCGTGGGCGGTGCCGATGGCATCGACCCCGCATTGAAGAAAACGGCAGACGAAGCCATTCGCCTGTCAGACATGACCCTGCCGCACGCCATGGCGCGCGTGTTGTTGCTTGAGCAGCTCTACCGGGCCTGGTCACTGCGCAACAACCACCCTTATCACCGCGCGTAGCAGGCGAGCGGTGCCTTTGTTTGCACCCGCCATGAATGCTGCATCTGACCTGACCCCACCCTGGCTTTACCTGGCTTCTCAAAGCCCGCGGCGCCGGCAGTTGCTGGACCAGCTGGGCGTGTCGCACCGCCTGTTGCTGGCCGATGCCGATGAAGACGCCGAAGCCTTGGAGGCCGAGCGCGCAGGCGAGTCTCCTGAAAGCTATGTGCAGCGCGTGACGCTGGCCAAGTGGCAGGCGGCCCAGGCGCGCTTGCAGCGCCGAGCCCAGCAAGACCCTGCGCAGTGGCCGCTGGCGTCCATTTTGTGCGCCGACACCACCGTGGCCCTGGGCGATGCCATCTTGGCCAAGCCCGACGACGCCCCGCATGCGGCAGACATGCTGTCTCGGCTGTCGGGGCGTGCGCACCGCGTGTTGACGGCGGTGGTGGTGGACGGGCACTTGCGCGTCAGTGTGTCGCACGTGCAATGGCGCGTGCTGAGCCAGGACGAGATCGAGCGCTATGTGGCCAGCGGCGAGCCCATGGGCAAGGCCGGTGCGTATGCCATTCAAGGCCGTTCGGGCGCATGGACGCAGCACATCGACGGCAGCTACAGCGGCATCATGGGCCTGCCCTTGTTTGAAACGGCCGAACTGCTCAAGCCTTTGGGCTGGCATTTTTGACCATGAACCCCAACCCAACCGCCATGCTCACGCCCATGACCCGCGTTTTATTGGCCGGCGCCACCGGCTTGGTCGGGCGACAAGCCCTGCGCCAGTTGCTGATGGACGCTGGCGTTCAAGAGGTGAGGGTGCTGCTGCGCCGCCCCGTGGGCGTGCCTCAGCTCTTGGGGCCTGCCGACGCGGCCTTGGCCCGCGCAGCTCAAAGCAAGTTGCGCCTGTGTGTGGGTGATTTTGGGCAGCTCGCCAAGCACCTCGATTGGTTTGAGGTTGACACCGTGCTCTGCGCTTTGGGCACCACCATCAAAAAAGCGGGCTCGCAAGCGGCCTTCCGTGAGGTGGACTACGGTTACCCCTTGCAGATCGCGCACCTGGCCTTGGCGCAGGGCGCCCAGCGTTTTTTGCTGGTCAGTGCGCTGGGCGCCAACGCGCAATCGAAGGTGTTTTACAACCGCGTCAAAGGCGAACTCGAAAACGCGATCCGGGCGCAGGGCTGGCCCCAGGTCAGCGTGGCACAGCCTTCGCTGCTGGCTGGCGATCGTGCCGAGTTTCGCTTGGGCGAACGCCTGGCCCTGGGCTTGGGTTGGCTCTTCCCTGAGCCCTACAAGCCGGTTCAAGCGGCGCAGGTTGCTGCCGGTTTGCTGGCATCGGCCAAGTCCCTTGATGCGGGCTGGCATGTGTTGAGCAACACGGCTTTGCGCCGCATGCGGTAAATTGCCCCAATGCCTCATTCACAAGACATCCTCATCAACTGGACGCCCCAGGAAACCCGCGTGGCCATCATCGAAGGCGGCGCGGTGCAAGAGCTGCACGTTGAGCGCACGCTTGAGCGCGGCTTGGTCGGCAACATTTACGTGGGCAAGGTGGTGCGCGTCTTGCCGGGCATGCAATCGGCCTTCATCGACATTGGCTTGGAGCGCGCTGCGTTCTTGCACGTCGCCGACCTTCACCGTGAAGACGGCAGCCCCCGCCCGCACAGCCGCTCTGCCGAAGTGCAAGTGCCCATCGAGAAGCGCGTGCACGAAGGCCAAACCCTGATGGTGCAGGTCATCAAAGACCCCATCGGCACCAAAGGCGCGCGCTTGTCCACGCAAATCAGCGTGGCGGGCCGTCTGCTGGTGTTCTTGCCGCAAGACGAGCACCTGGGCATCTCTCAAAAAATCGGCTCACCCGAGCTGCGCGAACAGCTGCGCGAACGCATGCTGCGCCTGATCAGCGAGGCCGATGCGGCCGAGGGGCGCACCCGCTCCAGCGGCTTCATCTTGCGCACCAACGCCGAAGACGCGACCGATGCGGAGCTGGCCTTGGACATCGCCTACCTGCGCAAAACCTGGGCCACGGTGCGTGACCTCGGCCTGAAATCGGCCCCCGGCACGGTGTTGTACCAAGAGCTCAACCTCGCGCAGCGCGTGTTGCGTGACCTCGTGGGCGAGCAGGTGCAAAGCATCCGGATCGATTCGCTGATCCAGCACGACGCGCTCAAGACCTTTGGCGCCGAGTTCACGCCCACGTCCATCGACAAGCTGGCCCACTACAAGGGCGAGCGCCCCATTTTTGACCTCTACAACATCGACACCGAAATCGAGCGCGCCTTGGCCCGCCGGGTCGATCTGAAGTCGGGTGGCTACCTCATCGTTGACCAGACCGAGGCCTTGACCACCATCGACGTCAACACCGGCGGCTACGTGGGCGCGCGCAACTTCGACGAGACCATCTTCAAGACCAACCTGGAGGCGGCGCAAGCGATTGCCCGTCAGCTGCGCCTGCGCAACCTGGGCGGCATCATCATCATCGACTTCATTGACATGCAGCGCGAGGACCACCGCGAGAACGTGCTGTCAGAGCTGCGCAAGCAATTGGCGCGTGACCGCACCAAGCTCACCGTGAGCGGTTTTTCGCAGCTCGGCCTGGTCGAGATGACGCGCAAGCGCACCCGCGAATCGCTGGCCCACATGCTGTGTGAGCCATGCCCCACCTGCGCTGGCCGTGGCGAGGTCAAAACCGCCCGCACCGTTTGCTACAACATCCTGCGTGAGATCTTGCGCGAGGCGCGCCAGTTCAGTCCCCGAGAGTTCCGCGTGGTGGCCAGCGCTGCTGTGGTCGAGATGCTGCTGGACGAAGAAAGTGCCCACTTGGCCGGCCTGAGCGACTTCATTGGCAAGCCGGTCTCTTTGCAGACCGAGCCCTCGATGTCGCCTGAGCAATACGACATCGTTTTGCTCTGACCCACAGCCTTTACATTTTTTGACGCGCCCAGCCCTTCAGGCAAAGCCCTGTGGGGCTGCCTGTCACGCAGGACGCGGCACAATCGGGGCCTGAGTCACTGCCTGCTTCTCGACCCTTGATGCACACCATGCACTCCCCTGTTTCGCGCCGTTGGGCGGCCCGTCGCTTGTGCGGCACCGCTGCGATGGCCCTGGTGGCCAGCTTCGCCCCGATCCATGCGGCACAAGCGCAGTTTCGCGTCGAGATTTCGGGCGTGGGCGCCACGCAAATCCCCATTGCCATTGGCAAGTTCCGCGACGAAGCGCGCTCGCCCCAGCCCTTGTCCAGCATCGTCAAGGCCGACCTGGAGCGCA
>JAVLFO010000085.1:0-5403 GCA_046052805.1 Aquabacterium sp.
ATGATGCGGGTGTAGATGTTGCCCGGCACCTTCAGGTCGAACAGGTCGGCGCCATGCTGGGCGCTGTCGAAGGCATAGGCCGCCGTCTGGTAGATGGGCACGGCCACCGCTTTGGTGGTCGGGTCGGGCGAATAGCCAGCGTGGACAGACAGGGTTTCGAACTTCCAGTTTTTATCGGACATGTGCAGCCTCCAATGGATCAGGCCTGACAGCCTAACCACCGCTGAAGCAGCTTGCAAATGCGCATTTCACCCTTGCTGATTCAGCGCAGGCATCTGTCGATGCCGCACGACGCTGCGCTGTTGCATGCGGTGCACAGACCCTGACGCATCGGCAGCAAACGGCTGCGGGCTTTTGACCAGGCACGGGCCCCGCGTGGCCCGCTCGCAAGCCTCTGCGCACAGGCTTGCATGGCCCATCTCCTGGGAAAGCCCCCCACAGAAAGACCCCACAAATTCCTTGGAACACCGTTTGCAGTGTGAGCCTGGACCCGGCGTCATGCCGACACCGGGCACACACCGGCCACATCGGCCTCACACCCAAGGTTGAGGAGTGACACACATGTCCAAACAGGCAGAGCAAGAAGACAAGCAAGTCGGGGAGCGTCCGTCGCGCCGTCGGTTCATCGGGTCCACGGGCTCGGTGATCGTCGGCAGTGTGGTGGGTGGCACCTTGGGCAGCGCCGGCACCGCCAGCCACGCGGCCGACCTGGACCTGCGCGGTGCCAGCGGCCGCCAGGGCGATCTGGACCAGGCCTTGCGCAACAAGACCTTCCGCCTGCGCACCGAGCGCGCCATCGTCAACCACAACGTGCCGGTGCCCCGCCACCCCGACAACGACGACGAAGAGCGCTACCCCCACAAGATCGGCACCGACACGCGCGGCCTGCCGCACAACGCCCGCGGCGAGGTGGACCTGGCCGCCTGGGCCTTGCTCAAGCAAGCCGTCACCACGCGCGAGGTGGCCGACTTCGAGAAGGTTCAGCTGGGTGGCACGCGCAAGCTGGTGAACCCGCTGGGCACGCTGGCCGTCAACCTCACGGGCTTGTCGTCCGTGCAGTTCGCCGTGCCGTCTGCACCCGCGCTGGCCAGTGCCGAACGCGCGGCCGATGCGGTCGAGGTGTACTGGCAATCGCTGCTGCGCGATGTGCCGCTGTACGAGTACCGCAAAGACACCAACCACCCCCTGGTGCGTGCGGCAGCCGCTGACATCAACCGCCTGAGCGGCTACACCGGCCCGCGCGATGCGTCCGGCGTGGTCACGCCCGACCTGCTGTTCCGCGGCACCGCCCGCTATGTGGACCGCGCCGACCCCACGGGCCGCAGCGCGCGCCATGCCGTGCCGCCGGGTGTGGCGGTGGGGCCCTACATCTCGCAGTTCCTGCTGCTGGACGCGCCCTTCGGCACCTCCTTCATCCCCGCGCTGTTGAGCACCCAGGCACCGGGCAACGACTTCCTCACGCAAACGGCCGAGTGGCTGGCCGTGCAGGATGGCAAGGCCCCGACGCGGCGCATCACCTTCGACCCGGTGCGGCGCTACCTGGCCACGGGCCGCGACCTCGCCGAGGTCGCACGCGGCGCACCCGGCTTCGCCTCGGCCTTCCAGTTGCTGAGCACGGCCACCAGCAGCGACCCGGCGCGCGTGGGCGGCCTGGGCACGCCCCTGAACCCGACCAACCCCTACCTCAAGCTGCGGACATCGACCGGCGCGGCGGGCAGCTTTGCGGCCGGCTATGTGCAAGGCTTGCTGCCCCTGGCCGTCTCGCGCGCCATCCGTGCCGCCTACTGGCAGAAGTGGTTCGTGCACCGCACCCTGCGGCCCGAGGCCTATGGCGGTCTGGTGCACCAGCGCCTGAGCGCCGGGGTGGACTACCCGCTGCACGCCGATGTGCTGCAGTCCGACGCCGTGGCCCGCAACCTGCGCAAGTTCGGCACGCACCTGATTTCCAGCGCCTACCCGGAAGGCGCGCCACTGCACGGCTCCTACCCAGGCGGGGCCTCGGTCAGTGCGGCGGTGCAGGCCACGCTGCTGAAGGCTTTCTTCGATGAGAACGCCGTCATCGCCAACCCGGTGCAGCCGGACCCCGCCGACCCGACACGGCTCATCCCCTACAGCGGCCCCACGCTGACGGTTGGCGGCGAGCTCAACAAGCTGGCCACCAACCTCGGTGTGGGCCGCAACTGGGCGGGCATCCACTGGCGGTCGGACGCCGCAGCGTCCCTGGCACTGGGCGAGGACGTGGCCATCGCCTTGCTGCGCGATGAGAAGCTGAGCTTCAAGGAACCCTTCGAAGGCTTCCGCTTCACGCGCTTCGACGGCAGCACCGTCAGCCTCTGATCTTCACCGCCAAAGCGGCCGGCGAACTGTCGAGCTGGCCGCCGTGAAGCGCCCTCCGCAGGGGCACGGTCGCCGTGCCCCTTGCGGGCCCAGGGCGCGCACCTGCGGCACTTGTCCCTGATCAGGGTGCGACCGCGTCAGCGGCCGTCAACACCTGGAAATAGTTCAGGCTGCTGTAGCGCTCGGCGATGCGCTCTGCCAGGCGGGGCACTTCCTGCACGCCGTTGCGGTGCACGTAGGCGGCGTAGGCGGCCTTCAACTCGGCCAGCTTCTCGGGGTGCTGGGCGGCCAGGTCACGCTGCTCGGCACGGTCGTTCTTCAGGTTGTAGAGCTGCCAGTCGCCCGTGCCGAACGGCGGCACCGAGTACACGACCTTCCAATCTCCCTGCCGGTAGGCCTTCTGGCCGAACAGCTCCCAGCCCTTGTCGAAGCGCTCGCTCAGCTCGGTCACCTGGCCACTGAGCACGGGCAGCAGCGATCGCCCTTGCAGCGCGGGTGCAGGCTGTTGGCCGAGCTTCTCCGGGTAGGCCACACCGGCCAGTTGCAGCAGCGTGGGCGCGATGTCGGTGACGTGGCCCGGCACGCGCGAGACCCCACCCACGGCCCCACGCGGCTGCTTGCCCTTGGCCAGCGCGCTCGGGTAGCGCACGATGGTCGGCACCGTGGTGCCACCTTCGCGGCTGTAGCCCTTGAAGAGGCTGTAGGGCAAGGCACCGATCTGCGCCCAGTTCGGCCCATACGAGACGTAGGACGAGGCCTTGCCGATGTTGGCCAGGCGGTTGTCGCGCGGGATGGCCGAGGCGCGGTCGGCCACATTGGCGCCCTCCGCGCCGTTGTCCGAGATGAAGACGATGAGCGTGTTGTCGTACTGGCCCGAGGCCTTGAGCTGGCGGATGACCTTGCCGATGTTCTGGTCCATCACGTCCACCATGGCGGCATAAACGGCCATGCGGCGCGCCTCCTGCTTTTGCTGCGCCACGGTGAGCTGGCCCCAGTTCGGGAAGACGTTCAGCGCCGGGGCCGGCTGGAAGTCCTTGGGCAAGATGCCCAGCGACTTCTGGCGGGCGATGCGCTCGGCGCGCAAGGCGTCGTAGCCGGCCTCGTAGCGGTGCTCGTACTTGGCGATGGCATCGGCAGGCGCTTGCAGCGGCCAGTGCGGCGCGGTGAAGGTCAGGTAGGCGAAGAAGGGCTTGCCGTCGCCTTGCGTGGCTTGCAGGTAGGAGACCAGCTTGTCGGCGTAGAAGTTGCTCGAATAGAAATCGGCCGGCACCGTCGTCAGGCGGCCATCTTCCCGGTACAGCGGCTGCGCCGGGTCGATGCGCGTGTTCCAGGGTTGGGCCACGTGGTCATCGGCCCCACGCAGCAAGGCGAACGATTTGTCGAAGCCACGGGCGGCCGGGCTGCGCTCCTCAGTCAGGCCCAGGTGCCACTTGCCGGCCATCAGCGTGTGGTAACCCGCCTGGCGCAGCAGCTGCGGGAAAGGCACGACGCGGTCGTTGAGGTAGCCCTCGTAGCCGGGCTGGCCCTGCTGCTCCGGCACGGTCAGCTCGGCCATGCTGCCGATGCCGGCGAGGTGGTTGTCCACGCCCGACAGCAACATCGAGCGCGTGGGCGAGCAGGTGGCGCCGCTGTGGAAGTCGGTCAGGCGCAGGCCCTCGCGCGCCAGGGCGTCGAGGTTCGGCGTGTCGATCTCTCCGCCAAAGGCGCCGATGTCGGAGAAGCCCAGGTCATCGGCCACGATGAGCAGGATGTTCGGGCGCGCGGTGGCGGCATGCGCGCTGGTGGCCAGCAGGGACGCTGCCGCGACGGCGGTCAGCCACTGTGCGCCCAGGCGCGTGAAGGTGGATTCGGTGGATGGCATGGGTGTCTGTCTTTGCAAGGATGGATGGAGGCCTCAACGCCGTGAGACCGTGCGAAAGCCCACATGGGACGTGGCCAGCGTGGCGTCCTGGACCTCGCGGGCTGCGGCGCGGTAGCGCACGCAGTAATCGGGTGAACACAGGAAAGAGCCGCCCTTGATGACGGTGCGGGCCTGCGCAGGCGCCTGGCGCAGCACGGCCGGGTCGCCATTGGCGTGGCTTTGCCGAGGGCGCAGAGCACCCTCGCCCGAGGGGCTGGCGTCGGCATCGCGGGTCCACTCCCAGGCGTTGCCGATCATGTCGTACAGGCCCAAGGCATTGGGGGCGTAGCAGGCCACGGGCGCGATGCCGGCGTGGCCGTCTTCGGCGGTGTCCATGAGCGGGAAGCTGCCCTGCCAGTAGTTGGCCGAAGGGCGCCCGCTGGCATCGCGCGGGCCACCGTCCAGCCGGGCCTCAGCCTGGCGCAGGGTGCCACCTTTGGCGGCGAACTCCCACTCGGCTTCGGTGGGCAGGTCGCGGCCCAGCCAGCGCGCATAGGCCAGTGCATCAGCCTGGGTCACCAGGCGCACGGGCTCGCGCTCTCGGCCCCGGATGTCGCTGGCCGGTCCGTCCGGGTGGCGCCAGTCGGCCCCTGGGACGATGCGCCACCAGGCCAGCGGGCGCTGGCGCAGTTCGGCCGCATCCGGGATGGCGAACACCGCGGCCTCGCCCTGCCGCTCCGCGTCGGTGATGTGGCCTGTGGCTTGCACAAAGGCGGCGAACTGCGCGTTGGTGACCTCGGTGCGGTCGATCCAGAAACTGCCCACCTGGGCCTGTCGGACGCGCTCGTCGCGGTAACCCTCGTCGCTGCCCATGGCGAAGCGCCCACCCTGCACACGGACCTGGCCCGCGTGCGGCGTGCGGGGCCAGCCCGAGGGCAGTTCGGGCAAGGGCGCACACGCCATCCTCGCTGCGCTCGCATCGCCCAGGCAGGCCGCCATGGCGAGCAGGCACCCCCAACCCAGCCCGGGTCTGAGCGCCCTCGCCGTCGTGCACCGCCTGCTCATGGCCCTGCCCGCCCGTTCTGGCCGCGGGCGGCCAGGGCCTGCGCCTTGGCGATCTGCCCTTCGATGCTGGCACGCACCTCGGCATCGGCAGGCACGTTCTCCAGGATGCGGCGCCATTGGGCGATGGCCCGCGGGTAGTCGGCGCGCTCGTAGGCCGCACT
>JAVLFO010000086.1:0-3604 GCA_046052805.1 Aquabacterium sp.
CCGAGATCTACACCTATTAAGTCGTCGGCAGCGTCAGATGTGTATAAGAGACAGACCCAATGGAAGCCACCTACATCGGCATCAACATGTGGGCTCAGGCTGTGAAGAAGGCTGGCTCTACCGATACCGACAAGGTCATCGCCGCCATGGCCGGCCAGACCTTCAAGGCACCTGGCGGTTTCGTCTCGACCATGGACCCCAAGAACCACCACTTGCACAAGCCAGTCTTCATCGGCGAAGTCAAGGCCGATGGTCAGTTCAAGGTGGTTTGGAAGACCCCAGGCCCTGTCAAGGCCCAACCTTGGAGCCCCTTCATTGCCGGCAACGACAAGAAGAAGGACGAGCCAGAAGCCAAGTGATCAACGCGAGTTGAGCGAGCGCCCGTCCTCGCTGTTGGTCAGGTGGTCTGAGCAGATCACCGCCTCACCAACCCGACGGGCTGAACCAGTCTACAGAGCGGTTCGCCCCCTGGTGGGTTTCGCCAGGGGGCGCTTTTTTTCTCTGTTCCATATGCAAAGACAAGACATGCGCGTGAACACATTTGACGCTGGGTGGAAGAGCCTGTTGGGACGCGGCCTGATGGCCGCCACCTTGGCCTTGGGCGCCACGGCCAGCCATGCGCTCACTGCCGAAGAGGCCTATGCCCTGTCGGCCGGTGACAACGATGCCCGCATCACCACCTTGCAAAAGCTCGTCGCCACAGGCGATCCCGCTTTGCCTCCTTTCTTGGAGGCCCTTGCTGCTGACACCGTGAAGGTGGCTGGCAACAAGGCCTACATCGTTTACGGCGATGACGTCAAAGACGCCGCCACGGGTGCCGCAGCCAAGCTGCCTGATGGCGCCGAAGATGTGGTCAACAACAACCGCATGAGCAGCGAGATCGAGGCCGCGCTGGCCGCAGGCAAGCTGGCCTCGTCAGATGTGACCGTGCGCGCCGAGGCCATTGAAGCCTTGGCCAAAGCCGCAGACGAGTCCAAGCTGGCATGGATCGACAAAGCCTTGTCGACCGAAACCGACAACAAGCTCAAGGTCCAACTCCAGGCCGTGCGCGCCAAGGCGCTGCTGACCTCCAGCGACCCGGCCAAGCGCTTGGCCGCGATTGCTGAGATGGCCGATGCTGGCACGCCAGAAGCCCGTGCCTTGCTGCTGGAGCGCCAACAAGACCCAGCTGAAACCGATGCCACTGTGAAAGGCGCCTTGCAAGCCGCCATAGACAAGATCGCCCGCAAGCTGGCTTGGGGCGAGCACGCCGGGGTGCTGTTCACCGGCATCAGCTTGGGTTCGATCTTGCTGCTGGCGGCCTTGGGCTTGGCCATCACCTACGGCCTTATGGGTGTGATCAACATGGCCCATGGCGAGCTGATGATGATTGGCGCCTACGCCACCTACGCCGTGCAAAACGCCTTCCGCCATTACCTGCCCGGCGCGTTTGACTGGTACATCTTGCTGGCCATTCCAGCGTCGTTTTTGGCTGCGGGTTCGGTGGGTGCGATTTTGGAGCGCAGCGTGTTTCGCTTCTTGTACGGCCGCCCACTTGAAACGCTGTTGGCGTCGTGGGGCGTGAGCCTGGTGTTGATGCAGGGCGTGCGCACCGTGTTTGGCGCGCAGAACGTGCAGGTTGAAAACCCCAACTGGATGTCGGGCGGCTTTGACGTGCTCAGCAACCTGACCCTGCCTTACAACCGCCTGGCCATCATTGCCTTTGCCGCGCTCGTGCTGATTGGCATGACCCTGCTGATCGCCAAGACCCGCATGGGCCTGTTCGTTCGCAGCGTCACCCAGAATCGCCCGATGGCGTCGTGTGTGGGCGTCAACACTGCCAAGGTCGACACCATGGCCTTCGCGTTGGGCGCAGGCATTGCTGGCTTGGCGGGCTGCGCGCTCTCGCAAATCGGCAACGTGGGCCCCGACCTCGGCCAGAACTACATCGTGGACTCGTTCATGGTGGTGGTGCTGGGTGGCGTGGGGCAGATCGCGGGCACGGTGTACGCCGCGATGGGCCTGGGCCTGATCAACAAATTGCTGGAAGGCTGGACCGGGGCCGTGCTGGCCAAGATCCTCGTCCTGGTCATCGTCGTCATCTTCATCCAGAAGCGTCCGCAAGGTCTGTTCGCGATGAAGGGCCGCAGCGCCGAAGCCTGAGGAAACAACATGAGTGCAGTGATGACTTCTTCCATGCCCACGGCGGGCTCACCAGCCGGCATCGTCGTGCCACGCAGCGCGCTCGGCCCCAAGGGCTGGACGGCCCTGATGGCCGCCGTGATCACCGTGTGCGTGCTGGCGCCCGTGATGAACCTGCTGGCGCCAGCGGGCTCGATGTTCCATTTGTCGGACTTTGCCTTGGCCTTGATCGGCAAGATCATGTGCTACGCCATCTGCGCCTTGGCCATGGACCTGATCTGGGGCTACACGGGCATCTTGTCCCTGGGACACGGCCTGTTCTTTGCCCTGGGCGGCTACGGCATGGGCATGTACCTCATGCGTCAGATCGGCCGCGATGGCAGCTACAAGAGCGACTTGCCCGACTTCATGGTCTTCCTGGACTGGAAGACGGTGCCCTGGCACTGGACGTTCTCTGAGTCCTTCATCGCCCAGATGATCCTGGTGGTGCTGGTGCCCGGTTTGATCGCCTTCGTGTTTGGCTTCTTTGCCTTCCGTTCGCGCATCAAGGGCGTGTACTTTTCGATCATCACGCAGGCATTGACGTACGCGGCCATGCTCTTGTTCTTCCGCAACGAGACGGGCTTTGGCGGCAACAACGGCTTCACCGACTTCAAGCGCATCCTCGACATCCCGATCGCGCAGCCCTCAACACGCATGGTGTTGTTTGTTTTGACCGGCCTGACCTTGATCGGCTTCTACCTGATGGCCCGCTGGCTGGTGAACACCAAGTTTGGCCGCGTCCTGCAAGCCATCCGTGACGCCGAAAACCGCGTGATGTTCTGCGGCTACAACCCGCTGGCCTACAAGCTGGCCATCTGGACGCTGTCGGCCGTGATGTGCGCCATCGCCGGTGCCTTGTATGTGCCGCAAGTGGGCATCATCAACCCCGGTGAGATGTCGGCCTCTGCAGGCATCGAGATCGCCATCTGGGCTGCCGTGGGTGGTCGTGCCACTTTGATCGGCCCAATCATCGGCGCCTTCTTTGTGAACGGCGCCAAGAGCTGGTTCACGCAGGTCTTCCCTGAGTTCTGGCTCTACTTCCTGGGGATGCTGTTCGTCCTGGTGACGCTGTTCTTGCCCAACGGCATCGTGGGCGGCGTCAAGCAACTGTTCAACAAAAAGGCCGAGGTGAAAGCATGACGCCCGATCTGATGGAAGACCGCGCACAGGCCCTGAGCCGTGCGCTGGCCACGCCCACCAACGCGGGCGAGTCTGGTGGCCGCGACGCCGCATATGGCCGTGTGCTGCAAGACGCCGACCAGGTCGATTTGACCCATGGCCGCATCCTTTACCTCGATGACATCGAGGTGAGTTTCGACGGTTTCAAGGCGCTGAACAAGCTCAGCCTGGACATCTCGGTGGGTGAGATGCGCTGCATCATCGGCCCCAACGGCGCCGGCAAGACCACGATGATGGACGTGATCACGGGCAAGACGCGCCC
>JAVLFO010000087.1:0-2383 GCA_046052805.1 Aquabacterium sp.
CCACAAAACCATCAGGTAAGTGAAGCCTTTGTTTTGAACGACCCTTGAACGCACACGCGTCACCATGTGTTGTAGGGCGTGCCGTCTTGACCACGGCCCACCGCGCCGCTGCGCACATCGGCCAGACGGCCTTTGACGATGCCATTGGGCAGTGGTGGCAGCATTTGCCAGCTCTCGCGTTGGCCCGTGACGGGATCTACAGGCACTTGGCGCAAATAGCCTTGTTTAACGAGGTCGTCCAGCGAGTCGGGGTAGCGGTCTTTGTCGGCCACGAACTTGTCGATGGCGTCGCGCATCACGTTCAGCGAAGTGCGCAGGCTGGCGTCACGCGCGTTGTCCACGCTGCGGTAGTAGCGCGGAGCCACGATGCTGGCCAACAAGGCGATGATGGCCATGACGACGATGAGCTCGATCAGCGTGAAGCCTTGGCGACGAGTGCGCTTGTGCATGGGGTCCACCTGCCTCACCAGCTTTTGTACGGCGTGCCGTCCAGGCCGATGCCCTCAGACGTGGAGTAGACATCGAACACGTCGGCACCGGGCATGGGGCTGTCGGGCGAGCTGGCGTAGCTGCGCAGCCCCCAGGTCTTGGCATCGGCCAACTCAGGGTCAGCAAACGGGTCGCGCGGCATGCGACGCAAAAAGTAGATGACGCCGCTTTTGGCCTCGCCCGTGTTTTTCACGCCTTTGACCAAAACCTCGAGGTTGGGTGGGTAGCCCGAAGCGTCGAGCTTCTTTTCAATGCGGCCTTGGTCGTAGGCCTTTTTGTAGTCGTCCAGCGCGGTGCGCAGCACACGCAAGTTCTGGCGCAAAGTGGCCTCGCGCTCACGCTGCTTGTGCAGCGCCGCCAAGGGCATGGCCGCGCTGGCAAGAATGCTCACGATCAGCACCACCACCACCATCTCGATGAGGGTGAAACCGCGATGGATACTGGATGCCGTGGTCATGCCGGACTCACTGCGGGTTGGGTGAATCAGGGTCGAAGCTCATCGGGGCGTTCGCTGCCGGGCTGGCGCCGGGCTCGCCCGGTGCCGCACGCACGCGCAGCTTCAAAGGCTCTTGGCCGTTGTCGAGTTCGATGCTGGTCTCGGCATCGACCACGCCGGGCAGCACATGCACCATCACCGTCACCGTGCCATTCGGCGGCACCGTCACGGCCAGGCGGCCACCTTGCACTTGCGGCGACTCGATCGCCAACACGGTGGTGTCTACGCTGAGGCTGGCTTGCAGGGGCGTGGCATCGGGGTTACGCACCGAGACCGTGAAGGACGCGCCTGGCAAGACCTCTTCAGGGCCCGCCAGGACCTGGTTGAGCGCACGACCGCGTGAGCGGGCTGCCGCGCGCGGGGATGGGGTGTTGCCCGCAGCGCCGGCACCAGGCGCCCCAACACCCGACATGGCCGCGCTTTCACGCAAGACCATGGTGGCAGCGCCGGGCTGTGACTCGGTGCCCGAAGGCAAGGCCGTGCCAGACACCGGTGGCTGCACCACGTTGCGGATGATGTGGGGCGTGACCAGCAGCACGATTTCTGACTTCTTGCGCTCGTCGGTGGTCACACCAAACAGGCGGCCCAAGATGGGCGTGTCGTGCAGGTAAGGCAAGCCTGCCGTGCTGCGGCTTTCTGAGTCGTTGATCAGGCCAGCCAAGACCTGGGTCTCGCCATCGCGCAGGCGCAAGGTGGTGTTGGCCTGGCGCGTGCCCACTTGGTAGGCAAAGGAGCCGGCAGGGCCACTGACCTTGTTGGTGATGCTGCTCACTTCGAGCGCCACCTTGATGGTCACGTCGTTGTCGAGCTGAACCTGGGGCTCAACGTCGAGCTTGAGGCCCACATCAACATAGTTGATCGACACGGCAGTTTGGCTGCTGCCATTGACCGGTGTGGATGTGGTGGTGAACACCGGCAGTTTTTCGCCCAAAAGCACATGCGCCTTTTCGCGGTTGCGCGCCCGGATTTTTGGGTTGGCCAAGATGTTGGTGTTGGCGCCAGCGCCTTGCAGCGTGGCCACAGCCAGCGGGTTGGCCGTGAAGGCCTGCAAGCCCGATCGCGTGGCGATTTGCGTGGCGCTGCCGGGCAGGCCATAGCTGACCGATGTGGGCCATGAAATGCCCAAAGACTCCAGCTGGTTGTTCGACACCTCCATGACCTCAAGCTCCAGCATCACCTCGGGGTCGGCCAGGTCGATGTTCTGGATCAGGCGCTCGACCAGGCGCATCACCTCGGGCGTGTCGCGCACGACCAGCAGGTTCAGGCGCTCGTCGATGTAGAGGTCGCGCGTCTTGGCCATGGTGCGCACCAGCGACTGCGCCTGACGCACGTCGGCGTTCACCAGGTAGAAGCTGCGCGTCACCAGTTCCTGGTGCTCGCTGCGCTTGGCCGGCGTGG
>JAVLFO010000088.1:0-4630 GCA_046052805.1 Aquabacterium sp.
GACTACATGCCGTCAGACTCCATGATGTTCCTGGACGAAAGCCACGTGATGATCGGCCAGCTCGGCGCCATGTACAACGGCGACCGCTCGCGCAAAACCACCCTGGTCGAATACGGCTTCCGGCTGCCATCGGCCATGGACAACCGGCCGCTCAAGTTCGAAGAGTTCGAAACCAAGATGCGCCAGGTGGTGTTCGTATCGGCCACGCCAGCCGCCTACGAAAACCAGCACGCGGGCCAGGTGGTCGAGCAGGTCGTGCGGCCCACCGGCCTGCTGGACCCGATCGTGACCGTGCGCCCCGCCACGCACCAGGTGGACGACGTGCTGCAAGAGATCCGCATCCGCGTCGAGAAAAACGAACGCGTGTTGATCACCACCCTGACCAAGCGCATGGCCGAGCAGCTCACCGACTACCTCACCGACAACGGCGTGAAGGTGCGCTACCTGCACTCCGACATCGACACGGTCGAGCGCGTCGAAATCTTGCGCGACTTGCGGCTGGGCGTGTTCGACGTGCTGGTGGGCATCAACTTGCTGCGCGAGGGCTTGGACATCCCCGAGGTCTCGCTGGTGGCCATTCTGGACGCCGACAAAGAAGGCTTCTTGCGCAGCGAGCGCAGCCTCATCCAGACCATTGGCCGCGCCGCTCGCAACCAGAACGGCAACGCCATTTTGTACGCCGACAAGATCACCGAGTCCATGCGCAAAGCCATGGGCGAGACCGAGCGCCGCCGCAACAAACAGATCGAGCACAACCTCGAGCAAGGCATCACGCCTCGCACCGTCAACAAAAAGGTCAAAGAAATGATCGACGGCGTCATGTCGAACGCCGCCAAAGACGACCTGCGCGCCGCCGAAGCCCTGTCCCGTTCGATGGAAGGCACCGAGGCCTTGTCCGAGAAAGACCTCAGCAAGCGCATCAAGCAGCTTGAAAAGGACATGTTGGAAGCCGCGCGCAACCTGGAGTTTGAAAAAGCCGCGCGTTTGCGCGACCAGCTTGCTATCCTCAAAGAGCAGGCATTCGGCGCTGTGGTGCACGACAACATCGTGCCAATTCAAGCGGGACGCAAGTGATGTTCAAGTCCATGAAAGACAAGTTCATGCACTCGGTGTTTTCGGCGTCGCGCATGCCCGAAGACGCCGGCGAGCACGCCCAGGTTCGGGTGCTGATGGTCTGCATGGGCAACGTTTGCCGTAGCCCCACCGCCGAGGCCGTGCTGCGCCACAAGCTCAAAGAGGCTGGCCTTCACACACTGGTTCATGTGGACTCGGCCGGCACGCACGCAGGCCATGTGGGCAGTCCTCCCGATGAGCGCTCGCAAAAGCACGCCCAACGCCGTGGCTACGACCTCACCGGTCTCAAGGCTCGCAAGGTGGACACCAGTGACTTCAGCTACTTCGACATCATCCTGGCCATGGACTGGGACAACCTCGCCTTGCTCGAAGAGCGCTGCCCGCCCGAGCCCAAGGTGCGCCGCAAGCTCAAACGCCTGACCGACTTTGTGTCCCCAGACAGCCGTCACGCGGGCGTGCAGTCGGTGCCAGATCCTTATTACGGCGGCCCGGATGGGTTTGAAGCTGTTTTGGACTTGGTCGAAGCGGCTTGCGATGGTTTGGTGGTGCGCTTGCAGCGCCGGCTCGACCCGCTGCGTCCAGCCAGTGAAGCGCAAGGTGATTCACAGCCGGGTCATTGAAAAAAGCGATCGCTTTCATGCATCGTTCCCTAGGGAACTCCCTTGGCTTAAGTTGACCAAATCAGTAGGGATCCCTATAATCGACTTAATCACTCAGGCATTCAAGGCCCCTGATTCGCCGGAGATCCCGGCGCAGTCTCATACTGGTTAACCCTGACCTGTATGGGGTGCCGCCCGAGTCACTGACCGAAGGAGAAAGCCATGCGTTTGACCACCAAAGGCCGTTTCGCTGTCACCGCGATGATCGATTTGGCGCTGCGTGAACACACCGGGCCTGTGGCCCTTGCCGCCATCAGCCAGCGGCAACAAATTTCGCTGTCGTACCTGGAGCAGCTGTTTGGCAAGCTGCGTCGCCATGAGCTTGTTGAAAGCACACGCGGCCCTGGCGGCGGCTACTCGCTGGGCCGCAAGGCCGAAGACATCACCGTGGCCGACATCATCGTGGCGGTCGACGAGCCCATTGATGCCACCGGTTGCGGCGGCAAAGAAAACTGCATGGGCGATGACGGCGGCCGCTGCATGACGCACGACCTCTGGACGGCTTTGAACAACAAGATGATCGAGTACCTCGACTCCATCAGCTTGCGCAAACTGGTTGAAGACCAGCTCGCCAAGGGTGTCTCCATCGAGGCTCAGCCGATCAAACGGGCGATTTCAACCACCCCGGTGGTCAAGCCCATCAAGGTCACGGCGCCGAACTCGGTGTTTGCATTGGGCGCAGCCCTGACCAAGTGAGGGCCTTGAGCGGCCGGCTTGTCCAAGGTCGGCGCTCAGCCTGATAATTGAAGGTTTTCCGCTTGAGCGGATCTCAGCCAATTTGTTTCGCCAACCAGCCCAACTCGCGGCTGAGCCCTGGGCTTTTCGCCAGGTGACATCAGCCGGTTGTTTGCACATTTGAGTCCCCATCATGGACATGACCCCGCACTTCCCGATCTACATGGACTACGGCGCCACCAACCCGTGCGACCCGCGCGTGGTGGACGCCATGATCCCTTGGCTGCGCGAGAACTTTGGCAACCCCGCCTCACGCACCCACGCTTATGGCTGGGCCGCTGAAGAAGCGGTCGAGAAAGCCCGCGTGCAAGTGGCAGACCTGATTGGTGCCGACCCTCGCGAGATCGTCTGGACCTCGGGCGCCACCGAGTCCAACAACCTGGCGATCAAGGGCGCAGCTCACTTCTACCAGTCGCGCGGCAAGCACATCATCACCGTCAAGACCGAGCACAAGGCCGTGCTTGACACCGTGCGTGAGCTGGAGCGCCAAGGTTTTGAGGCCACCTACCTCGACGTCAAAGACGACGGCCTGCTGGACTTGGACGTGCTCAAGGCGGCCATCCGTCCGGACACCATCCTGATCTCGGTCATGTTCGTGAACAACGAGATCGGCGTGATCCAAGACATCGCCACCATCGGCGCCATGTGCCGCGAAAAGGGCATCGTGTTCCATGTGGACGCGGCCCAGGCCACAGGCAAGGTCGCGATCGACCTGACCACGCTGCCCGTTGACCTGATGAGCTTGGCATCGCACAAGACCTACGGCCCCAAGGGCATTGGCGCTTTGTACGTGCGCCGCAAGCCCCGCATCCGCATCGAAGCGCAAATGCACGGCGGCGGTCACGAGCGCGGCATGCGTTCAGGCACCTTGCCTACGCACCAGATCGTGGGCATGGGCGAGGCTTTCCGTGTGGCCCGCGAAGAGATGACGGCTGAGAACGAGCGCATCCGCACGCTGCAACAGCGCCTGCTGACCGGCTTGCAAGGCATCGACCAAATCTTCGTCAATGGTGACCTGACCCAGCGCGTGCCCCACAACTTGAACGTCTCGTTCAACTACGTGGAAGGCGAGTCGCTGATCATGGGCATCAAGGGCATTGCGGTGTCTTCGGGCTCGGCCTGCACCTCAGCCAGCCTCGAGCCCAGCTACGTGCTGCGCGCCCTGGGACGCTCGGATGAGCTGGCGCACAGCTCGCTGCGCATGACCATCGGCCGCTTCACCACCGAAGAAGAGATCGACTACGTCGTGACGACCTTGAAAGACCGCGTGGCCAAGCTGCGCGAGCTGTCGCCCCTGTGGGACATGTACAAGGACGGCATCGACATCAGCACCATCCAATGGGCTGCACACTGATTTTGGAGTAACACCATGGCATACAGCGACAAGGTCATTGACCACTACGAAAACCCCCGCAATGTGGGCTCGTTTGAAAAGGGTGACGACACCGTGGGCACCGGCATGGTCGGCGCCCCAGCCTGCGGCGACGTCATGAAGCTGCAAATCAAGGTCAACCCAGAGACGGGTGTGATCGAAGACGCGCGCTTCAAGACCTATGGCTGCGGTTCGGCCATTGCATCGAGCTCGCTGGTGACCGAATGGGTGCGCGGCAAGACCCTGGACGAAGCATTGACCATCAAGAACACGCAGATCGCGGAAGAGCTGGCTTTGCCCCCCGTCAAGATCCACTGCTCGATCTTGGCGGAAGATGCCATCAAAGCTGCTGTCACTGACTACAAGGCCAAACATGTCGCCTGATCAAGCCACCACCGGATCGTGCACCAGCGGCCCTGGCAATGGGCCCTTGGCCGAGATTGCTTTGACCACCCAGGGCATGTCCGTGGGCTTGACCGAGGCCGCAGCCCGTCACATCACCCGTTACCTGGGCCGTCGTGGCAAGGGTGTGGGCGTGCGCTTGGGCGTCAAGACCACAGGCTGCTCGGGTCTGGCCTACAAGATCGAGTTTGCCGATGAGGCCGCCCCCGAAGACATCGTTTTCGAGAAACTGGGCGTCAAGATCTTGGTCGACCCCAAGAGCTTGCCCTACATCGATGGCACCGAGCTCGACTTCGTGCGCGAAGGCCTCAACGAGGGCTTCAAGTTCAACAACCCCAACGAGCGCGACCGCTGCGGTTGTGGCGAGTCCTTCCGCATCTGAGGCCTG
>JAVLFO010000089.1:0-1756 GCA_046052805.1 Aquabacterium sp.
GGCAGCGTCAGATGTGTATAAGAGACAGGCCTGAGCCAGCTCAGCACTCACACCTTTGGACTGGATCTCTTGCGCAATGAGCCCCAAAGTACCTCGGGACCGAACAGCCAAAGGTACGCCCAGATTGCCCAAGGCGAAATGATCATCGGCCACCCGCCAGTGCCGCTTGAGGCTCTGCGACGAGATGCGAGTACGGATGGCATCACCATATGGCAAGCGCTTGGCCAGCCCCGCGTCATCACGGTTGAGCAAAGCGCCGGGGTAGTTGTGCAGGGTATGGATCTGAATGAAACGTGGCAATGACATGGAAACTCCCAAACGTGAAGTGAAGTATGTTGATCCGGCCAGCGGGCTCAAGCCTCTTTGGCCAACTGGGTGAAGTACGGGCCGGCGATGCCTAGGCGAAGTTGCTCGGCTCTGTCAATCGATGCCGGATCAGAGCGCGCCTCGCTCAAGACCAGGCCACCGAGTTCATGCCAGTTGGGCGCAACGCCCTTGCTGGCCAGCAAGCGAACCACGCGAGGCAACAGTTGAACGAAGGCATCGCCTCTTGAGGTCAGCAACTTGGTGACACGAGACTCAGAAACGCCAGCACGCGCAAGCTGCCTGCCAAGCCTGTCTAGCCCATCGTGACCTGCCAGCGCAATGCCTTGTGCGATGAGCGCCCATCGGGGCCAGGTGTCCGCATGCCAGCTCTCTGGCGACAGGCCACCAGCAAGCAGCGCACGTGACAACGCTGCCAGTTGATGCGGTTGCAGGGCCTGTGGCTTCAGGCGGCTCAACGCGGCGCGATCACCTGTCGTGGCCTTGGCGATGTGCCTCGACAAAGCCCAATACGTGTCTTTGGGGCGATCCGCGCTGTGTGCAACTGATTCAGCCGATGTCATGTTCTTCTTCCCTCTTGGCGTTTGCCATTTCCTTGTGGTGCTGTAAAAACTCGGGCAGAGGCGACTTCGGCCCCTTCAAGGTGCCATGAAAGCGGGACAGCGCTGCTGCCTGCGCCCGATAGCGTTGCATGGCTGAACGTGGGCCAGCCACAAAGGCCTGTTTGAGCACGGCTTCCGCGCGGTCGACGAGGCCCAATTGCCATTGAAGGTGCTGCCGCCCCTGGTCATCTGCTTCGATTTCTTCGTTCAAATCGACGAAGAAGCGCGCGTCTTCACCCTGCTCAAAAACCCGGGCGAAAGCGCCAGCCTTGTCCTTGACGCTGTCGCTGGCATCTTTGCCCAGCGCACCGTTGCTGAAAAGGGCCACAAGCGCGCTCCAGAGAACTGATCGCACCTCGTTGACGAGGGCGATGCGTCGCGCAGCCAGTTTCCCCAACACTGCCTTTTGCTGCCCCGCAAGCACCCCGCGGGCCTTCGGCGAGACTACGACCAGCCTCTGGTGGTAGCCCTCCGTTACGCTTTTGTTGCCTTGCGAGCCACCCCTTGAAATCGCCTGGAACAATACGTGGGCACTCTCCTTTGCAGCATTGAGTCCATGCGCCAGCGCCGGAGGCTGAAGATAGGATTTCTCATAGCCCTTGCCGCCAGTCGTTGTACCGAACAAGACAGAGCAAGTTGTACGGTAATCAAAGCCTAGCGCTCTGACCTTTAGTGCTGCCCCAAACGGCTTAGCTAGGACATCTACCGGTGTCCAGATGTCGCCGGTGCAACCCTGGCGATCGCCAACATCAACAAGCGCCTTCTTTGAGGTTGTAGTCAACGCATAGACAGTGCCATCGCTACGACTCGCTAGTCGGACTCTTCTGCAC
>JAVLFO010000090.1:0-5496 GCA_046052805.1 Aquabacterium sp.
ATTGAGCTGGTGTCGACGCGGCCCGAGCGCTTCGTCATCTACTGCGACGACCTCAGCTTCGACGACGGCGAGCCCGGCTACAAGGCGCTGAAGTCCATCCTTGATGGCACCGTGTCCGCCAGTGGCGACAACGTCTTGCTGATCGCCACCTCCAACCGCCGCCACCTGCTGCCCGAATACCACTCGGACAACAAGACCTACAAGCACACCGCCGATGGCGAGCTGCACCCCGGCGAGGCCGTGGAAGAAAAGATCTCGCTGTCTGAGCGCTTTGGCCTGTGGATCAGCTTCTACCCCTTCAGCCAAGACGAGTACCTGGCCATCGTGGCGCAGTGGCTCAGGCACTTTGGCCTGGCGGACGAGGCCATGGCGCAGGCACGTCCGCAAGCTTTGGTGTGGTCCTTGGAGCGCGGCTCGCGCTCCGGTCGCGTGGCCTATCAATTCGCGCGCGATTTTGCTGGCCGCGATGCCTCGGAGCGTGGCCATGTCTGATGCCCCTGACACCACACCCGCACCCACCACCGAGCGCAAGTCGTATCACGTCATGGACGCCACCGACCGCCCGCCGGTTGAGGTGGCCGTGGGGGTGCTGATCGAGCGCGATGCCCAAGGCACGGAAGGGCGCTTCTTGCTGACCTCGCGCCCCGAGGGCAAGGTCTACGCGGGCTACTGGGAGTTCCCGGGCGGCAAGCTCGAAGCCGGCGAAACGGTCGAGCAAGCCTTGCGACGCGAGCTCATCGAAGAGATCGGCATCACCATTGGCGAAGCCCATCCGTGGCAGATCGAGGTGATGGACTATCCCCATGCGCGCGTGCGCCTGCACTTTTGCAAGGTCTACGAATGGCAGGGTGAGTTTGAGATGCGCGAGGGCCAGCACATGGCTTGGCAGACGCTGCCGGTGGACGTGGTGCCTGTGTTGCCAGGCACCATCCCGGTCTTGCAATGGCTGGCCTCAGAGCGAGGTCATGCCGGTTTGACGCACGAAGCCTGATCAGTTCGAGGCGGCGCTGGCGGGGCTGGAGGCAGCGGGCGCCTGCTCTTCGGCGTGCGTGGCGTCAACGCCATGCTTTTCGCCACTCATGTCGATGTTGCCATCGCTCTTCATCAGCACAAACACAGCCAGCGCGGCAAAGGTCACGAAGGCCAACAACATCTTCCACATGGGGTTCTCTCCATCAGGGTGGTTTCGGTCAACACACGACGCCGGGTGGGCGCCTGTTGCCACCCCGGTCGGGCGGCGAGTGGCATTGTGAGGCGCTGCTGATGCGCCACCGCCTCGGTAGCTTCCCTAGTTTGTCCAGGGCGTGCATCGTTCATGGTCTGCATGCTTGCGTTGGCGCAAGGTCGCTGCGTTATCCTGCAACGCACCAGCCAGATCCCCTGAGCCCGACCCATTCCGACCAGTGAGACACCTCATGAGCTATCAGACCCTGAACTGCGCCGTCGACGATGACGGCGTGATGCTGTTGACCCTCAATCGCCCTGAGCAACTCAATTCGTTCACCGTGGAAATGGCCAATGAGTTGGTTGATGTGTTCACCCAGGCCAGCGACGACGACCGCGTGCGCGCCATCGTGGTGACCGGTGCGGGCAAGGCCTTTTGCGCCGGCATGGACCTCACGAAAGAGGGCAATGTGTTCGGCCTGGACGAGGCCCAGCAGCCCACCGTGCAAGACATGCACACCCGCCTGGACGACCCGGCCATCTTCCATGGCGTGCGCGACACCGGTGGCCGCGTGGTGCTGTCGATCTTCAATTGCAAGAAGCCGGTCATTGGCGCCATCAACGGTGCTGCGGTGGGCATCGGCGCCACCATGACCCTGCCCATGGACATCCGTCTGGCGTCTGAGAAGGCCCGCATTGGCTTTGTGTTTGGGCGCATCGGCATCGTGCCCGAGGCCTGCTCCAGCTGGTTCTTGCCGCGCATCGTGGGCATTTCGCAGGCGCTGGAGTGGACCTACATGGCTGACGTTTTCGACGGCCATGAGGCCCAGCGTGGCGGCCTGGTCAAGGCCGTGGTGCCTGCCGAGCAGTTGTTGGACGAGGCCATGAAGATCGCACGCCGCATCGCCACCGAGCGCTCGGCCGTGGGCATCGCCCTGACGCGTCAGATGATGTACCGCAACTCGGCGCAACCGCACCCGCTGGCCGCGCACCAGGTTGATTCGCTGGCCATGTTCTACACGAGCATCGGCGATGGCAAAGAGGGCGTAAAGGCCTTCTTGGAAAAGCGCCCGGCCCAGTTCACGAGCAAGACCTCGCAGATGCCTGACTTCTATCCCTGGTGGGAATGAGCTCGGCCGCAGCCCTGGTGTGGGGCTTGCGCCCATGAAAAAGCCCGGCACAAGGCCGGGCTTTTTCGTGTGCAGGCGTGGTGCGCTGGGCTCGTCAGCCCGGCGCGCGCCACACAGCCATCACTTCAAGTGGTTGCTCACGAGCTTGGTCAGCTCGAACATCGTCACTTGGGGCTTCTCAAAGATCACCTTGAGCTTGGCGTCTGCATTGATGTTGCGCTTGTTGGCGGCATCTTGCAGGTTGTGCTTCTTGATGTATTCCCACACCTTCTTGGTCACCTCGGTGCGTGGCATCGGGGTGGCGCCGATGATGGCGGCCAGTTCAGCGCTGGGGGTCAGCGGCTTGAGGAAAGCGGCGTTGGGGGCGCGCTTGGCGGGGGCAGCCTTCTTGGCTGCAGGGGCCTTGGTGGCCACAGCCTTTTTGGCTGGGGCTTTCTTCGCAGTTGCCATGTGAATTCACTCCATCGAGGTTCAGATCTGATGCGGGCCCCGGGCGCTGGCTGCGTGAGCGTGCGTTCCTCGGGGTCTTGCGAGGGACATGGTAATGCTTTCTCTGGGAAAAACAGGGGGGTGTCACCCTTTGTGGCCCTCGAACGTCATGATTTTTGACGCTCGAACCCCCGAGCGCAGGCCATGGCGCGTGGTCGCAGGCGTTTGCAGCGCCTTCGCTTGTTTGCGCATGTGACTGCAAACGTTGCCACTTTCGTGTCAAATCATGGTTTGTTTGTGATTCTGGAGTGCCCTGATGACCCCTCAAGCCGTGCTGGCCCAACCGTTCACGCTGCCCAACGGCACCGTGGTCAAGAACCGTTTGTTCAAGTCGGCCATGAGCGAGGCTCTGGGCGACCGCCAGCGCGCTGCCACCCCTGAATTGGCTCGCCTGTATGGCGCGTGGGCCGATGGTGGCATTGGCTTGTGCATCACCGGCAACGTCATGATCGACAAGCGTGCGCTGGGTGAGCCAGGCAATGTGGTCATCGAAGACGACAGCAACCTGACGCAATTGCAAAGCTGGGCGCAGGCCGCCACCCGCAACGGCACGCAGTGCTGGGTGCAGCTCAACCACCCCGGCAAGCAGGCGCCCAAAGGCCTGAACCGCGAGAACGTGTCGCCCTCGGCCGTGCCTTTCCGGTCAGAGATGCAAGCGTTCTTCCCCACGCCGCGTGAGCTGACCGATGCCGAGGTGCGCGAGCTGGTGCAGCGCTTTGGGCGTGCCGCTGGTGTGGTCAAGCGGGCGGGCTTCAGTGGCGTTCAGATCCACGGCGCGCACGGCTACCTGGTCAGCCAGTTCTTGTCGCCTCACCACAACCGCCGCACCGATGAGTGGGGTGGCACGCCCGAGAAGCGCCGCCGCTTTGTGTTGGCTGTGCTGGCCGCCATGCGCGAGCAAGTGGGGCCGGCCTTTCCGATTGGCATCAAGCTCAATTCGGCCGACTTCCAGCGCGGTGGCTTCACCGAAGAGGAGTCGCTGGACACCATCCGTGCTTTGTCACAAGCGGGCATCGACCTGATCGAGGTGTCGGGTGGCACTTATGAGGCACCGGCCATGACCGGCGTCAAGGCCGAGAAAGCGCCTGTCAAAGACAGCACCGTGCAACGCGAGGCCTACTTCTTGGCCTTTGCCGAAAAGGCCCGTCAGGCGGTCAAAACGCCTTTGGTGGTCACGGGCGGCTTCCGCTCGGCCCCGGGCATGGCCGCTGCCATTGCGTCGGGTGCGGTCGACTTTGTGGGCCTGGCCCGCATCTTGGCCATCGAGCCCGATGTGCCTGCACGCTTGCTGGCCGGTCAAGAGCCTCGCGAGGTGGTGCGTCCCATCCGCACGGGCATCGGCTTCATCGACAAGATGGGGATCATGGAGATCACTTGGTACACCGGGCAGCTCAAGCGCATTGGCAAAGGGCAACTCCCTAAGCCGCGTGAATCGGCTTTGTGGGTGTTTGCCAAGTTCATTGCCCACCAAGCAGGCCTGGGTCGTGGCAAGAAGCAGCCCACCAAGCTGCGCGCCAACTGATCAGGCGCCGCCGTCTTCGCGCATGTCTTCGCGCTGCTGGCGCTGCCAGGTTTTCAAGCGCGAATCCATGACGCTCAGCTCGATCACGGCGCCCGCATCGGGCTGCCTGAAGCGCTTTTGTGCGCCTTGCAAACGCTCGATGGCGCCGGGCAGATCGCCCAGCGCTGCGGCGGCTTCGGCTTCGGCGCGCACGGCCCGCAAAGGCTGACCGAGGTGTTGCCACAGGCCGCTCAAGGTGGACCAAGCCGCCGCGTCTTGCGGGTACTGGCTCACATGCGTTTGCAGGCTGGATGCGGCTTGCGCCCAGGCACCATTGGGTCCTGAGGCATCGGGGGTGGCCAGCGCCACACGGGCGTTGAGCAGCAGCTCGGGCCGGTGGGTTGGCCAAGTCAGGTCAGCTGGCGGCGGCAGTTGCGACACCTGCGTCAGCACCTTGGAAGCCTCCTGGGGGTGACGCGCATCCAGCAGGCCTTCGGCCTCGCTCAAGCCCAGCACGCGCGAGGCCACGGCTTGTTGCGCCACGGGCAAGTCCTTGGCCACGGCCTTGGCTTTTTGCAAAGCGCCGGCGGCGCGCAAAGCATCGCCTGAGCGCTGCATGGCCACCGCGCTCGTGTAGAGCGTGGCCAACTGCGCCAAGGCGCCATCTGCCTTGCGGGGCTCGAGGTTCACCAGCGCTTGCAAAGACTCGTTGCGTGGGTCCATCAACACCCGCGAGCGTGCGGCCATCAGCACATGCCAGGCCCATAAGGCGCTTTGCGGGTGGCCGGCTTGCGAGGCCAAGTCCCAGCCCGAGGGGCCCAGGCGCGATCGGGCCTCGCCAATGCGCTCGGTGGTCAGGGGGTGGGTGCGCAGGTAGGGGAAGCTGCCGTCGTCATTGAGTCGCGAGGCCTGCTGCAGGTGTTCGAACATCAGCGCCATGCCGGCCGGCTCGTAGCCCGCGTCGCTGAGCACCCCAAAGCCCACACGGTCGGCCTCGCGTTCCATGTCGCGCGAGAAGTTCAGCTGGCCTTGCAGTGTCACGGCCTGGCCGCCATAGATCATGGCCTGGCCGGCGGCCGGGTTGCGGCTGGCCGCCAAGATGCCCAGCACCAACGAGGCCAAGCTGACCCAGGAGGTGCGTGACTGCTGCGAGATCATGCGCGCGATGTGCCGCTGCGTGACGTGAGACAACTCGTGCGCCAGCACCGAGGC
>JAVLFO010000091.1:0-2158 GCA_046052805.1 Aquabacterium sp.
GGCTTGGATCCACTTGGGTTGCAAGCCACGGCCGGTCCAGGTTTCACCGGTGTCTTTGTTGCGGTACTTGGGAGCGACCTTGCGGCCAGCGCCATTGCCGGTGGCTGGCGCCTTGCCGCCCTTGAGGCCCAGGTCTGCCACGGTCAGGCCGTGTTCAGACAGCAGCGATTTGATCTGGTTGATGACGCCAGCGCGTTCAGCGCGGCGTGCTTCGGCCAGTTGCTTTTCCAGCTCGGCGGCTTGCTTTTCAAGGGTGGCCTTTTGGGCGAGAAGGTCTTGATAGTTGCTCATGGCGTGTCCTTTGAACCCCGTGTCAGGGTGTTGAATACTTGTGCTTTGAATCCGCTGCCAACGAATCAGGGCTGGCGCGGCCGCGCTCTGATATCGGTGGCGTGAGCGGATTCTAAACTCAATTGATTTGAATCTGCAAACACAGATGTTTCAAATGACACGAGAAAACTTCGGCATGCTGTGGGCGTCAATTAACCCCGCAGGCGCTCTTTGTGCAAACCGTCGCGGTTTGACGTGCCATTTCACGAGAAACGGCTTCACCCAGTTGCAGCACGGCCAAGGCGTAGTAGCTCGATTGGTTGTAGCGGGTTACCGCATAAAAATTGTCTGTTCCCGCCACGTAGCTGGGCATATTGCGGGCATTTTGTAACTCGACCAGCGCCAGCTTCCCGGGATGCTGGGGTCCGCCGTCTTGCAGTTGCGCGCCCAGTTCGAGCATTTCTTGCGCAGTGAAGGTCGGCAAAATGTCGGGCGCAAGCAATTTACCCATGGGCTCCGCCGCCGTGGGGGGCGTGATATTGAAGTAGGCCGGCCAATCGCGTTGCCAGCCATGTTCGCGCAGGTAGTTCGCGACGCTGCCAATGGCGTCAGCTTGGCTGTTGGCCAAATCGATGTGGCCGTCACCGTCAAAGTCGACAGCCCAGCGCCTGATCGAGCTGGGCATGAACTGAGGCAGGCCGATGGCTCCGGCATACGAGCCGAGCATCGAGGTGGGGTCCACGCCCTGTTCGCGACACAGCACCAAATACTGACCCAATTCTGTTTTGAAAAATGCGCTGCGGTCGCTGCGACCCTTTGGGAAGTCCAGGCTCAGCGTGGTCAGCACATCCAGCACACGGAAGTTGCCGGTGTTGCGTCCATAAATGGTTTCAACGCCCAGCACGCCAGCAATGACGCTGGCTGGGACGCCAAACTGGCTTTCGGCGCGTTGAAGCGTCGCTTCGTTGCTGCGCCAAAAGGCCACACCGGCTTTGATCCGGATGGGCTCGATGAAACGGCTTTTGTACAGCGCCCAGTTTTTGCTCACGCCAGCTGGGGCGGGCATCATCAATTTGGCGGCGTTGTCTTTGACCTTGGCTTGGGACAGCGCCGACCATACCCACTGCGGGTCCAGCTGCAAGTTGGCCGCCAGCTCTTGCGCGAGCAGCTTGGCGTCGTCGCGGTAAGCGTAGCTGTTGGGCTCGGGGTTGCCGTTCAGCGGTGCGGTGGTGAGCGTGGGCTGCTCTGGGACGGCCTGGGCCATGACCGTTGTCTCGGCGTTTTCAGGCGTCGAGGGTGCCGCCTGCGAAGTTTCCGCCTTTGGCGCTGTGGCGGGTGCTTGAGTGCGTGCGCGAAGCGTGCCGCAGCCACTCAGGCTCAGTGCGACGGCGCTCAGAAGGGTTGCCGTGAGGACGGCTTGTCGGGTTGCTTGGCGAAGCGAAAGATCGGGCATGGTGCAGGGGCAGTGTGTTGCCCCCAGTTTGCCTGATCTGTGGCTCAGCGCTGACCTTGACGGTGCTGCCGGGCCAGTGCCTCGATGCGCTTGACCAGGGTGTTCATGGCTGACGGCTCGGGCGCAGGGCCGTAGCGCAGTGCATCCAGTGCTGTCAGTGCGTCGATGAGCTCTGGGGGCGTGTCGCTGGTGCCTTGCATGTGGCTCGCCCAGGTCAAGGCCGGGGCGGGGCCAGGGCAGCTTGGCGGCGCTGGCCAGCCTGTGCTGACCAGGGCGCGGTGGACGCGACTGAGCGGGCGGTGCCACGGACGCCGAGCCTGCCTCGGCCGGGTCAGCCACAGCCAGCCCAAGCCGGCCAGGCTGAAGCTGGCCAGCGCCAAGGCGCACAGACGCAGCAAGGCCGGCCAGTCGGTGGCGTCCAGCCCCCAACTGCGC
>JAVLFO010000092.1:0-1809 GCA_046052805.1 Aquabacterium sp.
GCAATTGTCGCTGATTGTTACCCCAAAAGCGGCTTTGATACCCGCTACACTTGGGTTAAAGGATGCTGTGCAATCCGCAGCATTGGTTGACAACTCCGCGTTTGGAACTTTTGTAATCTCGGGCGCCTTAAAATCTCCAATTTTGATCAATACTTTCCAGGTTTTTACTACCCGACCGGCACAATCATCCATTACCGTAATCGTGCGATCAATTTTCACTCCGCCATTGCAAATAGCAAACTCCACATCGCTTACATTCACGCTATACTTGCACTCCAAAGTAGAATCGACAGGAACCTGGGTTTTGTCGTTGTTTGCTGGTAAATATTTGCGTTTACCGGTCAAAGCACTGACCACATATGGTGTCACATCTTGCCACTTGATTTTGCTATAGTCATTGCTACAGGCATCGTACTCCACTACCCTATCATAGCCTGATACGATTTGGGTAGTTGACGCCCCTGGCTGACAAGAATTGATGAGCAACGTGTTCCCGCCATTGAATTGAAAATCGGTGTTTTGCCCGTCGGTTTGCACTTGCGTGGCTACCGTTCCAAATGCTGCACGAGGTCGTACAAAACGAATCACCTGAACTGTATCTTTGGAGTACCCCTTGCAATCCGTGCCCACCCAGGTGCGGAAAATGCGGGCAAAGGTACCCGTTGCTTGAATCGAATCACAACCGTAATACACCACGCGATCGCTCCAGCTCAGGGTGGTTCGGCAGTTGCAGCCTCCGTTTTGACAATTATCTGAAAAATAGGTATATCCTACGTTTTTCAATTTATCGATGTTGCCGTTCAACAGATTGGGCGGCGCTAATGCACAATTTTGAGTGCCTACTCCAGCTACACCCTCGGCATTTAGAATGGTATGGCGACTGGGGTCGCTGCCCGTAGGTGCAGGTGAGAGCGTGGTCTCCGCTGTTGAGCCATAGGCATTGCCAATACTCAGGTAATTGTTTAACACTTCCTTTACGTCATTACAAATCACCGTTGTTTTTAGCCAGTTGGTGCAAACTATGCGGGGCGGGGTTTTGTCTTCAGCGGTCACCTTACCTGAACATAGTAAGTTATTGAAGGAGTCAAATAGACCATAAGTCCAGACTCCGGGGCAGTCAATGATGGCGCCGTTGGAGGGATTGTTGTCCACAACCCGCACAATTCCCGAGCTGCAATTGCCTTTTGATACCATACTGGCCAGGAGTTCCAACTGACATTGCCCATTCAATTGTACCACTATATCCTGACAGCCACAATCTCCCACTACAAATTGCTGTCTCACCGTTTTCATACAACCTGGATCTTGCAAACTTGACCCCGGATTGCCCGCATCAAAGCGGTACTCTAGGGTATGCATCACTTTGGCTAAAGCACCTGGCGTAAGGGTCACTTTGGTTAGAATAGGGCTGCTCCCCACTTGTGGCGTACCATCCAGAATAAAAGTGCCAGTACCTAAGGGATTATTGAGTGCCGTACCTATTACTTCAAATGGCGCAGCATTGGGTGAAATTACCGCTGGCAAACCTTTGAATACAGGATCGGGATAGTAACAAAGGTTGCCAATGCTCAAGGTATCCAACTGCGTATTGACAACTACAATTTTATAACCTACGCTGTCCTGATGGAATGCGTGTAGCACAAAATTGCCGCTATTGGCAGGTTGCTCCTGTAATTTAGTACCCAGAGAAAGTGGAATAGTTCCTGCTACATCTGTATACAAACCCGAAACGCTCAACACCGACCAAGTTTGTCCACTGGGCGCAGTTACACTTACCGTTTCGCCAAATGTGCCTAAGTTGTTGAAAGT
>JAVLFO010000093.1:0-2020 GCA_046052805.1 Aquabacterium sp.
CATGGCAAGAAAGAAAGCAGGGGCTGCCAGTTCAGCGCATCGCGCACACCAAGCTATGGCTTCGTGTGCGGGCTCGCTGCCTGCGCAATCTTTGTACTGCCACCAGCCTAACTGTGCGGTCAAGCGGACGCAAACCCCTTCGGGGTCGGTGCCCTTCAGTCGCTGCGCTCCTTACGGCGCCGCTTACCTTGTTCGTTAAGCCACTCAAAACTATGCAAGGCTTGCGCGCTTTCCTGGTGATGCTTGCGACTTTGCTTGTCGCTAACGGCACGCTATTTCGTGTCCTCGACAGTAATCTGCAAGCGGCCATTTACCCCGCAGATGCTGACTCCATCAGCATCCCACTCATGGAAGCAGCCAGTACGTCGGTACTCATCCTTCTAGCTGTTGGCGTTTCTGTCTCACTTCCAAAGCGTAGCCGCCTATGGCTTGCAATCCGCGCTATCCCAACTGCTTTCGCTACGCTGCTGTCCTTGGCATTGTCAGCATCTTGGTTCAGCCCGCATCACTATCAAGCATCAGTAGGCTTTGCAGTAGTCACGATTGCCTGCGTGTGGTCTTGGTGGCAGGATCTGCCAAACAGAAAAAGTGATGGGGGTAAAAATGCATTGGCATAGGCACCGTGGCCTAACTGGGCGGTCAAGCGGACGCCAACACTGGCCATGCCTTCGGCATTTTTATGGCCAGTGTTGGTGCCCTACGCACCTGCGGTGCTCCGGCGCCGCTTACCTTTGGCGTTAGGCTCTCTTCAAATAGCCGCCAAATAAACTCGAAAATCCGATGAATGCTCAAGGCGCGTCATCCTTTCGTTGGTGGGCAAGCATGCTATGCACCTTGCTTGTCATCCCTATTGCGCCAACCGCTTTAGTTCTCGGCGCAGGATGGGTGTTGCCGAATCGCGTTCCATGGCTTATTGCCGATGCATCGGTTCCACTGGGTCCGATTCTGGCAACGGTGCTTGCTGCGCATCTGCTCAATCAAGCCAGTCGTCCGGCTCAAGTGCTCCGCATCGCATGCCTATTAGCCATTGCACTTTTAATGTCGCAAGTGGCACGGGTCGAGCTAGTATCTGCGACGCCTTGTGTAAGCCAACGCGGTAGTCACATTGACTTTCAGCGGCAAGTTCAAGAGCGTCTTCAGGTTATCCAATATGAGTGCCAATAAAAACGTGGAGAGGTCAAATGCAACTCACAGGCACTGCCTTCGCTCCCCAGCCTAACTGGGCGGTCAAGCGGACGCCAACAAGGCCCATGGCTTCGCCATTTTCATGGGCCTTGTTGGTGCCCTCCACTCGCTGCGCTCCTTCCGGCGCCGCTTACCTTGTTCGTTAGGCCTCTTCTGAACACAAGAAAGTAAGTCATGGGAAGAATTCATCTGATATTGGGGCCGCAAGGCGCAGGCAAATCGACCTACGCAAGACGCCTTGCACAAGCTGAACACGCCACGCGTTTTTCTATCGACGAGTGGATGCAACGAATGTTCATTCCTGACCTTCCAAAGGCCATGAGCCTTTCATGGATCATGGAGCGGGTTCAACGTTGTGAATCGCAAATTTGGGCAACGGCCTCCCAAATCTGTGCAAACAATGGAAATGTCATCCTCGATCTTGGTTTTACCAAGATCGAAAGCCGGAAGAATTTTCAAAACCTAGCCGCAGAGATCGGCGCGCAAACGCAGATACACATTCTTGATGCACCTCACGCAGTTCGTAAGGCGCGAGTAATGGGGCGGAACATCGAAAAGGGCGATACTTATTCTTTTGAGGTAACACCAGGGATGTTTGACTTCATGGAGAAAGAGTTCCAACGTCCAACAGATGAAGAGCGAAAAGATGCGGTCATCGTTGAACAAGGTTAATCAGGAGTTGTGCGATGCATATTCCCTGCCTTCGCGCCCCAGCCTAACTGTCGGTTCAACGCGGACGCCAACACTGGCCATGCCTTCGGCATTTTTATGGCCAGTGTTGGTGCCCTCCGCCCTGACGGGCTCCGGCGCCGGTTAACCTGGGCGTTAGGCTTTT
>JAVLFO010000094.1:0-2541 GCA_046052805.1 Aquabacterium sp.
ATCTACACTCGACTAGTCGTCGGCAGCGTCAGATGTGTATAAGAGACAGTCACCGAGCCGGCCGCCATGACGCTGGCGGCCCTGCTGCTCAAGGACGGCCTCTACGCCCACCCTGTGTCGACACGGCTGAAATACGGTACCCTGGGCGTGCTGTTCGTCAACGTCTCCATCGGCGGCACGCTCACACCCTACGCCGCCCCCCCCGTGCTGATGGTGGCCTCGGCCTGGGGCTGGGACCTGAGCTACATGTTCCTGAACTTTGGCGACAAAGCCGCGCTGGCCGTGCTGCTCAACGTCGTGGGGCTGGTGCTGCTGTTCCGCAAAGAGTTGCGCGGTCTGCCCGGCTTGCCTGAGCCACAGGACGCCTCACCGCCCCTGCTGGTCACGCTGATTCACCTGGCCTTTCTGGCGGGCATCGTGGTGTTCGCTCACCACCCGGCGGTGTTCCTGGGCCTGTTCATGTTCTTCCTGGGCTTCACCACGGCTTACGAGCGCTACCAGTCGCCGCTGATCCTGCGCGAAGGGCTGCTGGTGGCCTTCTTCTTGGCCGGCCTGGTGGTGCTGGGCGGGCAGCAACAGTGGTGGCTGGAGCCACTGTTGCTGAGCATGAGCAGCGATGCGGTGTTCTTTGGCGCGACGGCCCTGACAGCGATCACCGACAACGCGGCCCTCACCTACCTGGGCTCCCTCGTCCCGGGTTTGAGCGAGCCTTTCAAGTACGCCCTGGTGGCGGGCGCCGTCACGGGGGGCGGCCTGACCATCATCGCCAATGCGCCCAACCCTGCCGGTGCGGCCATCCTCAAAGGCGACTTCAGCGACCAATCCATCCACGCGGGCGGCCTGCTGCTGGCCGCGCTGGGTCCCACCGCCGTGGCGCTGCTGGCATTCAAGTTGCTGTGACCTCGGCCAGCAACACCGGACACCATGGAACCCCTGCCACAAGACACCGCCCCTTGGATCAGTGATTCAGCCCGCCAGGAGTTGTCGGATTGGCGGCGCTGGGCGGCACGGGCCGTCATCATCTCGTTCGCCGTGCTGGCGGCGCTGGCTGTGCTGGCCCTGACGTGGCTGGCCGAAGCCGCGATGGCGCTGTTTTTTGGTTTGCAGCAGCGTTGGTTCTGGGCGCCACTGCTGTGGACTCCGCTCGTGTGTGCCGGCATGGCGTGGCTGACCTTGAAGTGGGCACCGGGCGCAGCCGGGTCGGGCATCCCGCAGGTGCTGGCCGCACAGGACGGGGCGGTCGATCCAGCACAGCGCAAACTGTTCGTGTCCTTGCGGCTGTCCCTGGCCAAAGTGCTGTTGACAACGGGCGGCCTGCTCGCCGGGCTGTCCACCGGGCGCGAGGGGCCTTCCGTGCAGGTGGCCGCAGGCGTGCTGCACCATGCGCGCCGCTGGCTACCGGGGCGCAGCGCCTTCAATGAACGCGGTCTGTTGGTGGCCGGGGGCGCGGCAGGCATCGCCGCGGCTTTCAACACCCCGCTGGGCGGCGTGATGTTCGCCATCGAAGAACTCTCCCGTCGGGCGGAAGACCGCGCCAGCGGCCTGCTGATTGCCGCCATCGTGATCGCGGGCCTGGTGGCCGTGTCCGTGCATGGCAACGGCACCTATTTCGGCCGCATCAATGCAGGCTCCCTGTCGGCTTCGCTGTGGTGGTCCGGCCTGCTGGTGGCGGTGTGCTGCGGCGTGATGGGCGGCGTGTTTTCGCGGCTGCTGATCAGCTCGCTGCGGGGCGGTCCCGACCGCGTCAGCCGATGGCGCAAGGTGCATCCGGTGGGCTTTGCGGCGGCATGCGGCCTGGCCATCGCCGTGATCGGCCTGATCAGCCATGGCGCCACCTTCGGCAGCGGCTACAACCAGACCAAGGCCATGCTGGCAGGAGAGGCAGCCACTCACGGCATCTACGCCACGCTGCGTTTCATCGTGACCTGGCTGTCGGCGTGGTGCGGCGTGCCCGGAGGCATCTTCGCTCCCTCGCTGGCCATCGGTGCAGGCATCGGCCACGATGTCGCCACCTGGACGGGCCAAGCGCAGCCCGTGCTCATCGCGCTGGGCATGGCCAGCTTCCTGGCAGCTGCCACACAAGCCCCCATCACCGCCTTCATCATCGTGATGGAGATGATCGAGGGCCACGCCCTGGTGCTCAGCCTCATGGCCTGCGCCATGCTGGCCAGTGGCATCGCCCGGCTCATCAGCCCGCCGCTGTACGCCGCCTTGGCCCAGCTTCAGTTGCAGCGCCTGCCCTCTTCGTCCCCCACGGTGCGAAACTGACCAGGCCTTGCCAGACAGCCCAACCCACCGCCCAGCCTGCCTTGATCACCGCCGATGCCCGCATGAAAAAAGGGGCCCGAAGGCCCCTTGCTCACAGCCGCTGTCAGTTCAGCGCTTCAGCTGGGTCAGGTCGCGCACGGCGCCGGTGTCGGCCGAGGTGGTCAGCAGCGCGTAAGCCTGCAGGGCCGCCGAGACGTAGCGTTCGCGCTTGACCGGCTTCCAGGCATCGGCGCCCTTGGCCTGCATGGCGGCACGGCGCTCGGCCAGGGCCTC
>JAVLFO010000095.1:0-2035 GCA_046052805.1 Aquabacterium sp.
AGGAATTGAACTCGACCGGCGGCACGCCCTGGGCCTGCAGCCAGCGGCCCGCCGGTGAATCGGCCTTGATGTTGCCGGCTGGCGAGATGTGGTCGGTGGTGATCGAGTCGCCAAACAGCGCCATCACGCGCGCCTGCTTCACGCCCAGCGTCAAGGTCTTGGGCTGCATCTCAAAGCCATCGAAAAACGGCGGCTTGGCGATGTAGGTGCTGGCGGGCCAGGTGTAGACATCGCCGGCCACGCCTTGGGTCTTGTCCCACAGCTTGCCGGGCTTGTCTTTGACCTGCGCGTAGTTCTTGCGGTAGGCCTTGCCATTGAGCGCGTGCTTCAGCAGCTTGTGGATCTCTTCGCTGCTGGGCCAGATGTCGCCCAGGTAAATGTCTTTGCCTTTTTTGCCCTTGCCCACGGGTTCGGTCATCAGGTCTTTGCGCATGGTGCCGGCCAGCGCATAGGCCACCACCAGCGGCGGGCTGGCCAAGAAGTTGGCTTTCAGATTGGGGTGGATGCGCGCCTCGAAGTTGCGGTTGCCCGACAGCACGGCGGCGCACACCAAGTCGTTTTCAGCGATGGTGGCGTTGATCTCGGGCGTGAGGTCGCCGGCATTGCCGATGCAGGTGGTGCAGCCATAGGCCGCCACGTTGAAGCCCAGCTTTTCAAGGTAGGGCAGCAGGCCGGCCTTGTCGAGGTAGTCGGTGACGATGCGCGAGCCAGGCGCCAGCGAGGTCTTGATGTGCGGCGCCACGCGCAAACCCGCCTTCACGGCCTTCTTGGCCAGCAAGCCCGCCGCCAGCAGCACGCTGGGGTTGGATGTGTTGGTGCACGAGGTGATGGCCGCGATCAGCACATCGCCGTTGTGCAGGTCAAAGCCGGCCTGCGTCGGGAAGGCTTGTTCGAGCCGCTCGGCGGGCTGGTTGAAGCCGTTGTCGGCAGTGGGCTTCGAGAACAGGGTGTTGAAGCTGCTGGCCACCTGACCGATTTCGATGCGGTCTTGTGGGCGCTTGGGGCCCGCCAATGAGGGCGCTACGCTGCCCAGGTCCAGACGGACCACGCTGGAATAAGCGATCTCGCCCGCCTTTTGCGAGGCCCCTGCGCTGCCCGGCACGCCATAGAGACCTTGTGCCTTGAAGTAGGCCTCGAAGGCTTCGATCTCGCTCTTCTTGCGGCCCGTGCCCTTGAAGTAGTCAATGGTCTTGTCGTCAACCGGGAAGAAGCCCATCGTGGCGCCGTATTCGGGCGCCATGTTGGCGATGGTTGCGCGGTCGGGCAGGGCCAGCGAGGCGGTGCCTTCGCCGAAAAACTCCACGAACTTGCCCACCACCTTTTGCTTGCGCAGCAGCTCGGTGATGGTCAGCACCAGGTCGGTGGCGGTCACGCCTTCGCGCAGTCGGCCTGTCAGCTCCACACCCACCACGTCGGGCGTCAAGAAGTAAACCGGCTGGCCCAGCATGCCGGCTTCGGCCTCAATGCCACCCACGCCCCAGCCCACCACACCAATCCCGTTGATCATGGTGGTGTGGCTGTCGGTGCCCACCAGCGTGTCGGGGTAGGCCATGCCGTCTTTGCCGATGTGCACGCCGCGCGCGAGGTATTCGAGGTTGACCTGGTGGACGATGCCAAAGCCCGGCGGCACCACGCCGAAGGTGTCAAAGGCCTGCATTCCCCATTTCATGAACTCGTAGCGCTCCGCGTTGCGCTGGAACTCGAGCTTCATGTTCAGGTCCAGCGCTTTTTTGTCGCCGTAGTGGTCGATCATCACCGAGTGGTCTACCACCAGGTCCACGGGCACCAAGGGCTCGATGCGTTTGGGGTCTTGGCCCATGCCTTGCGCCACGTTGCGCATGGCGGCCAGGTCGGCCAGCAGCGGCACGCCGGTGAAGTCTTGCAGCACCACGCGGGCCACCACGAAGGGGATCTCGTCGGTGCGTTCGGTTTGGGGCTGCCAGTTGGCCAGTTGCTTGACGTGCTCGGGCAGCACCTTGTGCCCATCGCAGTTGCGCAGCACCGACTCCAGCACGATGCGGAGCGACACCGGCAG
>JAVLFO010000096.1:0-2166 GCA_046052805.1 Aquabacterium sp.
TGCAATCAGTGTTTGTTGTTAACAAAATATTTGTCAGTTAAAGGAGTGCTTGGGCTTGTTAGAAAGGTATTTTTGCATGCTTTTCAGTTATAGATGTCAATTTTTCGGTGGGTTTTGCGATCTTTTCGCAATTTGTTCACTTGTGTGATGAAGATTGCTTAATTCTTGTGCCGTTGTGAGAACTTGATTCTGCAAGTCATGCGAACCATGGGGGCCCCTGCCCCCCATGGGGAGTGTGAGGAATCAATTGCGTGGGAGATGAAACGGAAATAAAAATTTAATTTCAAATTCCGTACTTATCTCCAACCAAATGATGGTTGCGTAAACTGCAAACACCAAATAATCAACCCATTTCTTCTCCAGTTAAATCTTTCTCTCTTCTTGTGGCAATCTTATTGTCATTTATAAATACCAAATTCAATTTGTACTTATCTCTTACCAAAATCTTGCACCATTCAATTCCTCTATTCTGTAAATTATTCTCTCTACCAATTGGACTTCCTAGCATGTTTCAAGTCAAGTTTCGAAAGATCGGAAACACCAAACCTGCTTCTAATGTTTGATGTGGTACAATCCAAAACGAATTCTGTTTCAAAACAACTTATCTGGTCAGGTGAAAACTTTTGATTACCTCACTTATGATCTTTAGATTTCAGTTCACAAAGAAGTTAACTCTGTGATAAAGATTGCTTTATTCTTGTGCCGTTGTGAGAACTTGATTCTCCAAGTCATGCGAACCATGGGGGGCCTTTGCCCCCCATGGGGAGGAGTGTGAGGAATCAAATGAATGAGAGATGAAACGGAAAAACAAATCCAAGCACAAGTTCGTGCATCTATTTGCTTTTGTTCAACATTTCGTTTTGTACAAAAACCTAAAAAATTAAAAAATCACAACTGAAAAAGAAAAAAATCACAAACCAAACATTTCTCATTTGTCATTTCTCATCATCATCATCATATAACCATTCAACCAAACACACCAAACATTTCCCCATTCAACCAGACAAAGTTGCTCATGGATTGACTTGTTAAACTTTGGTTCGTTTTCTTTTTCTTGCTTCGTGTTTGCCTTCCTCGTTTTCTTTTTGAATTCTTTCTGACTCAAAAAACAACGAACACAGAAATGATTTAGAGTTGGGATAGTTTGCACATTCAATTGTGGCATCTTGATTGCACGATTAAACGACCAGGTGGACGAAACGACCAAAACAGGTGGACTTCCACAACATCGTGGACTTCCACAACATGGTGGACTTTCACAATACTTCCGCATCGTCGACAACTTTCGTGCTTTCGCAATACGCACGTGGACTCACTTATGCCCCAGATGGTCGAAGAGGCGAGCGCATTGTCACTTTAGGGACGGGCCAGAATTGCTCGCCTCTTCGTCGCGGAAGAGAGAGCTTATGTTTTTGGCCGGTGTGTACGTACCTTTTTTTTTAATGAAAAAACTGCTGGCTGATCAAAAAGTAGCAAACGCCAGCGTTTTTTATGTCACTCACTCACTCACTTTGTCCCAAAACGAAGAGAGGTATGTATACGAAACGACCATAGTTCAGAAATCAATTTGCTTTCATTGCAGGACAAACTGTGAGGAACAAACTTCTTTTTGGGTTCATTCTTCTGCTTTTTTTGTATACTCTCCAAAGCTGTTGTTCGTTCTTGCCAAATCCATCCCCTTCGACGAGTGACATTTAGAATATGATCTTTTAACTGGTTCTTTATTTTTCTCATCTGTTTTATCTGCTTTATCCGGAAACAAATCTCATCTTTGGTTTTTTTTCAAACCAAAGTTCTTTGCATTGTTCAAAATGGAACGAAAGTAAATCAAGTCTTTTCTTTATGTCCACGAGAATCTCCATAAAATTCTATTAAATCCATGTCATTTTTAGAGCAAGCCTTTTTTCCCCTCCTCTTCAACCGTATCTCATTGCATCCATCAAACAAGTGATTTTTCACGAAACAAACTTTTCAAAGAATCTAAAATGGCCAATCTTTTTTATTTATGAATATTCAGAATTTATCAGCTTGATATCCTTAACACTCGTGTTCTTCTTGGTCAATTGGGTTATTGTCAAAATTGGCTGATTGGTTGTTGTTATCAAAAACTACTTGTGTGTTAATGGACTTATTGGGCTTGTTTTCAAGGTATTTTTATGCTCGTTA
>JAVLFO010000097.1:0-8034 GCA_046052805.1 Aquabacterium sp.
GGTGATGCCGCGCTCGCGCTCGATGGCGTTGTTGTCCATCACGGTGTCGACGACCTTTTCATGGTCAGCGAAGGTGCCGGATTGGCGCAGCAGTTGGTCAACCATGGTCGTTTTGCCATGGTCAACGTGGGCGATGATCGCGATGTTGCGGATTTGGGTACTCATTGGAAACTCACTGGTCTGAAATCAAATGACGGGGTTCGCCTCGGGCTGGACGGGGGGCGCTGTTTGCAGCAGCATCCCTTCGACCTCGACCGGGCTGAGCAGGCGCGTTGGGATCAGTTCACCTGCCGTGATGTGGGCACTGCCCAGCAACACACGGCGCGCCGGGTCATCGACCGCGGCGGGGTGAGGCCCATACACACGCACCTGGGGCGCATCGGCCAACTTGGTTCGCCGGCGCAAGCCGGTCAGAAAACGGGCAGCTTCTGGTTCGGTCAACATGACCTCGGGCCAGTCGCTCAACAACACATCGGCAGGCAGCAGGTAGGCGTCACGCTCGGACTCGCTCATGGCCACCAGGGCGTCGAGCGTCACAGCGCCTTGCAAACTCACACCACCGCTGCCGGTTCGGCGCAATCCGATCAGGTGAGCGCCACAACCCAGATGCTCACCGATGTCTTGCGCCAGTGTCCGGACATAGGTGCCCTTGCTACAACGCACATCCAGCTCAAGCACATCACCTTGCCAGCTCAGGATGTCAATGGCGTGAAGTGTGACCGATCGGGCTGCACGCTCAATCTCGATGCCCTCGCGGGCGTATTCGTACAGGGCGCGGCCATTGTGCTTGAGCGCCGAATACATCGGCGGCACCTGCTCGATGGGGCCGGTGAAGGCGGCGCAAGCCGCAGCGATGCTGGCCTGATTCACCTGCTCGGGCGTGACGGCACGCTCTTGCAAGATCTCGCCCTCGACATCGCCCGTGGTCGTGGTCTGCCCCAGCTTGAGGGTCGCGATGTAGCGCTTGTCAGCGTCCAGCGAAACCTGCGAAAACTTGGTGGCCGCGCCAAAGCACAGCGGCAACAAGCCAGAGGCCAAAGGGTCGAGCGTGCCGGTGTGGCCAGCTTTCTCAGCGCGCATCAAACGCCGCACCTTCTGCAAGGCGTCGTTGCTCGACAGGCCCAAAGGCTTGTCCAGCAACACGACACCGTGCAGTTGGCGACGCGGTTGGCGCGGCGGGCGCTGACCCATGGGCTGACTCACTTGCCTTCGTCCTCGCTGTGATCTTCGTCGGCGGACACGGCCTCATCGGCAGCTTTTTCAGCAGCCACAGGCTCATCGGAGTCCTTGGCCTTGTCGGCCACCGCACGGCTGATGATGGCACTGAGCTCCAGCGCGCGCTCTGTGGTGCGGTCAAAGTGGAAGTGCAGCGTGGGCACCGTGTGGATCTGCAAACGCTTGAACAGGCTGTTGCGAATGTAGCCAGCAGCCTCGTTCAGGCCTTCTTCGCATTGCTGCGCATCGCCCACCAACAGCGAGAAAAACACCTTCGCGTGGGCGTAGTCGGGCGTCACCTCCACGTTGGTGATCGTGACCATCGGCCCAATGCGGGGGTCCTTGAGCTCGCGGATCAACTCGGCCACATCACGCTGGATCTGGTCGTTGACGCGGTTGCTGCGGTTGGGGGTAGAACGTTTATGGCGCATGGTGAATTCCTGCTGTCAAACGCATGGCGTCCTTTCAAGCACAAACCCCGCCTGGACCCAGGCGGGGTTGTGTGAGGGAGCAACCAGTGCGACTGATTACAGCGTACGGGCCACTTCCTTGATTTCGAAGAACTCGAGGACGTCGCCTTCTTTGATGTCGTTGTAGCCCTTGATGTTGAGGCCGCACTCGAAACCTTCGCGCACTTCCTTGGCATCGTCCTTGAAGCGCTTGAGGCCTTCGAGCTCGCCGGTGTAGATGACCACGTTTTCGCGCAGCAGGCGCAGCTTGGCGCTGCGACGCACGACACCGTTGGTGACCATACAACCCGCGATCGTGCCGATCTTGGAGGCCACGAAGACCTGACGGATCTCGGCAGAACCGATGACTTCTTCGCGCTGCTCTGGGGCCAACATGCCCGACATCGCTGCCTTCACATCATCGACGGCGTCGTAAATGATGTTGTAGTAGCGGATGTCCACACCGTTGTGTTCGGCCAGCTTGCGAGCGCCAGCGTCAGCACGGGTGTTGAAGCCGATGATGACGGCCTTCGAAGCGATCGACAGGTTGACGTCGGACTCGGAGATGCCACCCACTGCAGCGTGCACGATCTGCACCTTGACTTCGGCGGTCGAGAGCTTGAGCAGCGACGTGGCCAAAGCCTCTTGCGAGCCTTGCACGTCGGCCTTGATGATAAGACCCAGGGTCTGAACATCGCCTTGGCCCATGTTCTCGAACATGTTCTCAAGCTTGGCGGCTTGCAACTTGGCCAGCTTGACGTTGCGGTACTTGCCTTGACGGAACGTGGCGATTTCACGCGCACGACGCTCGTCAGACAACACCATGAACTCGTCACCCGCAGCCGGCACTTCAGCCAGACCTTGGATTTCAACGGGAATGGAAGGACCGGCCTCGTTGGTCGCCTTGCCGTTCTCATCGAGCATGGCTCGCACACGACCGTAGCTGGCACCGGCCAACACGACGTCACCGCGCTTGAGCGTACCGGACTGAACCAGCACGGTGGCCACAGGGCCACGGCCCTTGTCCAGACGGGCTTCGATCACCAGGCCCTTGGCCATGGAGGTCGTGGGCGCAGTGAGTTCAAGCACTTCAGCTTGCAAGAGCACTTGCTCCAGCAGCGCGTCGATGCCTGTACCCACCTTGGCCGACACCGGCACGAATGGCGCATCACCACCGTACTCTTCGGGCACGACCTCTTCAGCGACCAGCTCTTGCTTGACGCGGTCCAGGTTGGCACCGGGCTTGTCGATCTTGTTGATGGCCACAACGATGGGCACACCCGCCGCCTTGGCGTGGTGGATGGCTTCCTTCGTTTGCGGCATCACGCCGTCGTCGGCTGCCACAACCAGGATGACCAAGTCGGTCGCCTTGGCACCGCGGGCACGCATGGCCGTGAAGGCTTCGTGACCTGGCGTGTCGAGGAAGGTGATCATGCCGCGAGGCGTGTCCACGTGGTACGCACCAATGTGCTGGGTGATGCCGCCGGCTTCGCCAGAGGCGACGCGCGTGGTGCGGATGTAGTCCAGCAGCGAAGTTTTACCGTGGTCAACGTGACCCATGACGGTGACCACAGGCGCACGGGGCTTGGCCTCGGCGGCTTGGTCTTCGTGTTCTTCCTCAAGGAAGGCATCAGGATCGTCCAGCTTGGCGGCAAACGCCTTGTGGCCCATTTCTTCCACCACGATCATGGCGGTTTCTTGGTCCAGTTGCTGGTTGATGGTGACCATCTGGCCGAGCTTCATCATTTGCTTGATGACCTCGGTCGCCTTCACCGACATCTTGTGTGCCAGATCGGACACCGAGATGGTTTCGGGGATGTGGACCTCGATGATTTGCGGCTCGGTCGGCGCGACGAAGTTCGAAGCGGTCTCGTTGCGCTCGCCACGGCGACCGCCTCGACCGCCAGGAGCCTTCCAGCTGTTGCTGCGACCCGAACTTGCGTCTGCACGGCCCTTGCCGGCTGGTGCGCCACGCTTCTTGTCGTCACCAGCCCAGCTCGACGACAGCTTCTCGGACTTGACCGACTTCTTGTCGCCCGGCTTGGCAGCACCCGCAGCGCCAGGGGCACCAGGTGCCGTTTTGGGCTTGTGGATGGTGCCCTTGATGCCGTCTTTGGCAACAGCCTCGGCAGGCTTGGGCTCTTCGGGTTTTTTGGCCGTCAGCACCTTCTTAGGCGCGTTCATCATGGCACGGATGGCAGCGGCCTCCGCTTCAGCGGCCTTGCGGCGCGCAGCCAGATCAGCGGCCTTTTGCTTCTCTTCTGCTTCGATGTCAGCAGCCTTGACCACGCGCACAGCGGTTGGCTTGGGGGCCTCAGGCGCAACCGGCGCGGCAGCCACGACGGGCGCAGGCGCCTCAACCGGGGTCGTCGCTTGGGCAGCAGCTGTGGCCGCATCGGAAGCCTTTTCAGCAGCAGCCTTTTCGGCAGCCACCTTGGCGGCACCGCTCTTGGTGGCGCGCTGGGCGGCACCATTCAATGCAGCGGCTTCGGCGCGAGCAGCCTCGTGAGCGGCAGCACGGCGCGAGGCCGCGGCTTCACGCTCGGCAACTTCGGCAGCGGCAGCAGCCTTGCCACCCGACTTGCCAGCGGCTTCACGCTCGGCCAGCTCACGTGCGGCTTGTTCGGCAGCGGCCGCAGCACGGGCTTCAGCTTCTTCTTTTTCGCGGCGCTCCTGCTCTTCGCGAGCACGGCGGGCCTCTGCGAGCTGCTCTTCTTGGACGCGCAGGGCTTCGGCCTGGGCACGTGCCTCTTGCTCGCGCTGCGCCAATTCGGCTTCTTCTTGCGCGGTCTGATCGACGTCATCACCACCCGCTTCATCGCGCTTGACGAACACACGCTTCTTCTTGACTTCCACCTGAATGGTGCGCGCCTTGCCGGACGCGTCGGCCTGCTTGATTTCGGTGGTCGACTTACGGGTCAGCGTGATCTTCTTGCGATCCGCACCGGCAGAGCCGTGCGAAGTGCGCAGATGATCCAGCAGACGCTCTTTGTCGGCCTCCGTGAGCACGTCATCAGACGCGCCCTTGGGCACGCCTGCAGACTGAAGCTGCTCCAGCAGTGTCGCAGCCGGGCGATTGAGCTCCGCGGCGAATTGTGCGACGGTGGTCACGGCCATTGTGTTGATCCTTGCGATGAGCTTGCTTAAATGAGTCGAGTAACTGGGGGCTGGGTACGATCAGGCGAACCAGTGTTCGCGGGCCTTGAGGATCAGGGCACGCGCTTGTTCGTCGGAGACACCGGTGACTTCGATGAGTTCGTCCATGGCCAGATCGGCCAGGTCATCACGGGTATGGATTCCAGCTTCAGCCAGCTTGGCGATCAGCTCGGGGGTCAAGCCTTCCAGACCCTTGAGATTCTCGGACAAAGTCTCGACTTCTTCTTCCTTGGCGATTTCCATGGTCAGCAAAGCATCTTTTGCGCGTGTGCGCAGCTCATTGACCGTGTCTTCGTCAAACGATTCGATTTCCAGCATTTCGGCCAGTGGCACATAGGCCACCTCTTCGAGGCTGGTGAACCCTTCTGCGATCAGGATGTCAGCGACTTCCACATCGACGTCGAGTTTATCGACAAAGATCTTGCGGACGGAGTCGGATTCGACAGCCTGTTTCTGGGCCGATTCCTCGGCCGTCATGATGTTGATGCGCCAGCCCGTCAGCTCGGACGCCAGGCGCACGTTCTGACCACCACGGCCAATGGCAATGGCGAGGTTTTCCTCGTCCACGGCCACGTCCATGGCATGCTGTTCTTCATCCACAAAAATGGATTGCACGTTGGCAGGCGCCAAAGCGCCGATCACGAACTGGGCGGGGTCTTCAGACCACAACACGATGTCGACGCGCTCGCCGGCCAACTCGTTGGTCACGGCAGTAACGCGGGAGCCACGCACACCGACGCAAGTACCGATGGGGTCGACACGCTTGTCGTGCGACAGCACGGCGATCTTGGCGCGCGAACCGGCGTCACGGGCGCAGCTCTTGATTTCGAGCAGACCTTGTTCGATCTCGGGCACTTCTTGGCCGAACAACTCGATCATGAAGTCAGGCGACGAGCGCGACAGCATGATCTGAGGGCCACGGGCCAGAGTGTCCACACCCAGCATGTAGGCACGGACGCGGTCACCAGAGCGCAGGTTTTCCTTGGGGATCATCTCGGTGCGCTTGAGGCGACCTTCGACGCGACCCGACTCGACGATGATGTCGCCTTTGTCCAGGCGCTTGACGGTGCCAACGAATACCTTCTCGCCGCGCGAGAGGAAGTCGTTGAGCAACTGCTCGCGCTCGGCGTCACGGATTTTTTGCAAGATGACTTGCTTGGCGGCTTGCGCACCGATGCGCCCAATGGGCACGGACTCGATGGACTCTTCGATGTAGTCGCCGACTTCGATGTCAGGGATTTGCTCTTGAGCCTCGAACAGCAAAGTTTGCGCTTCGGGTTCTTGCAAACCGGCTTCGCTGGGCACGACCAACCAGCGACGGAAGGTCTCGTAGACGCCCGTTTCGCGGTCGACGGCCACACGGATGTCGACCTCGCCTTGGTAAAGCTTCTTGGTGGCCGAGGCCAGCGCCGACTCAACGGCACCAAACACCACATCACGGTCCACGCTCTTCTCACGAGAGATGGCGTCCACCAACATCAGCATTTCACGATTCATTTCTTCTGACCTCCGAGTTCTTGCGCCTCATCTACGGCAACGTCACCGGCCGCAGGGGTTTCATCCCGACGGCTACGCCCTTTGAAACTCACTTCGGGCACCAAGCGTGCCTCGCGGATTTCATCGAGCGTGAAACCTAAAACTTCTTCTACATCCTGGGGCACGTCAACGCCTGCTGCCTGCAGCTTGGCGAGCTTTTTGGCCGCCGTTTTGGACAGGGGCTTGTCGCCGCCTTCCGGCTTGAGGATCAAACCCCAGGCCTGGCCTGCCGCGATGGCCACCTCGTCAGCATCTTGTGATGCACACAAGACACCGGTGTAATGCTTGCGCCCTTGGAACGGGGCCTTGAGCGCGATGCTGACCTCTTCACCGACAAAGCGCGCGAAGTGCGCTGGGGTTTTCAGAGGGCGATCAACGCCAGGCGACGACACTTCCAAGCGACTGTAATCGGCATCAACCGTCTCGAGCGCGTATTGCAACTGACGATTGACCTTCTCGCAGTCGTCCACCGTCACCAAGTCGCCGGGCAGATCGTACGCTTGCTCAGGCAGGCGGTCGATGTAAACGCGCAGCAGACCGTGTGAACTGCGTTCGCAGTCCACCAGTTCGTAACCCAATCCGGTCACAGTGGTTTCAACAATTTTGAGCCAGGTCATCCAGTCCAGAACTTATCGCTTCAAAAACGGTCAAGCAAAAAAAATGGGCTGGATAGATCCGCCCAAGTGAGACAGCCTGTTCGTGATGCACACGAAACGAACCCACTCGCCCAGCTTGGCTGCCGCATTTTGTGCAGCAACCCAGCCTCACGGCAATCAGATCCGCCCTGCCCACACTGCCAACCCGCCATCGGGCAGGCCAAGCAATGCGAACAGCCAATCTCGGATTTTACCCTGAGGAATGCACTTGGGCAAGGCTTGGCACCAAATTCTCTTGAAAGGACCGGGCATGCCAGAATCCCGGCTGTATCAAGCATCCTGTATGGAGACCTCATGGGATTTCTCGCTGGCAAACGCCTGTTGATCACTGGCCTGCTGTCCAACCGTTCGATTGCCTACGGCATCGCCAAGGCGTGCAAGCGCGAAGGCGCTGAATTGGCATTCAGCTACGTCGGAGAGCGCTTCAAGGACCGGATCACCGAGTTCGCCAAGGAGTTCGACTCCGCGCTGATTTTTGACTGCGATGTCGGCAGCGACGAGCAGATCGACGCCATGTTTGCCGACTTGGCCAAGACGTGGCCCAAGCTCGACGGCTTTGTGCACTCCATCGGTTTTGCCCCTCGTGAAGCCATCGCAGGGGATTTTCTGGAAGGCCTCTCGCGTGAGGGTTTTCGCATTGCGCACGACATTTCGGCCTACAGCTTCCCCGCCATGGCCAAAGCAGCTTTGCCCTATCTGAACGACAAGGCCGCGCTGCTGACACTGAGCTATCTGGGCTCTGAGCGCATCGTGCCGGCTTACAACACGATGGGTTTGGCCAAGGCCTCCCTCGAAGCCAGCGTGCGCTACACGGCCGCCAGCTTGGGCCCCAAGGGCATCCGCGTGAATGGCATTTCGGCAGGCCCGATCAAGACCTTGGCCGCGTCGGGCATCAAGGGCTTTTCGAAGATCTTGGCGGCGGTGGAAGAAAACGCCCCCCTGCGCCGCAACGTGACCATTGACGATGTGGGCAACGTGGCCGCCTTCATGTTGTCTGACCTGGCAGCTGGCGTGACGGCCGA
>JAVLFO010000098.1:0-6024 GCA_046052805.1 Aquabacterium sp.
GCCTCTTCGCGTGTTTTGGCCATGTTGGTGCCGCTGGCCCGCAACGGTGCCATGGCCAGGTGGAACACCGCATCGCTCGTGCCTGTGGCGTCTTGTCCGAGCGTGGCCAGCGACACGGGTGCGGGCAACTCGTCTTCGCTGGGCGCATTGAAAAGCTCACCATCGGGCAACACCACCTGCAACTCGAGCACGCGCAGCAGCCCGGTCTGAAGGGCGTCTGGGTCGATCTTGATGTGCCGAACGCCCCATGCATAGGGGTGCAGCATGCGCGACATCTGGGCCAGGCGCCACTCGTGATACGCGTCTTGTTGCTGGAAGTGCTGGGGACGCAGAAAAAGGCCTTCGCCCCACAGGATTTTGGGTGACTGGATCACGGGGTCTCTTTCGCTGATCGACAAGGGCACAGGGGCGGTGCCTGGGTTGGGTGCGTTGGCATGGCGGGCTGGGTGTCTGACTCAGGGGCAGGGCACAGCCGCAGATCTCGCGGCTTTGACAGACACGCCGATCGGTTCGCCCACTTGCACGCTCATGGCGCAGGCATGTACGCCAATGCCGATGCCTTTGAGTTGCGCGCCCATCACATCAAAGGCATAGCGCCAATGGCCTTGTGCCGGCGATCTGAACAGGGCCACGACGCCCACATAGCGAGCCGCACGGCTGACCTTGTCGGTGGCTTCATGCTGTTGCCCAGGCAGCAGTGGCACCTCGCGCACGCCCACGATGTCTTCGCCCAGCACTTCCTTTTCTTTGACGGCATCGCCAAACGTGTCTTGTGGCGCTCGCAGGAAGGCGTCCGGGCTCTTGAGTTTGTAAAAGCGCATGACCACGCTCACGGGCTCTCCGGCGGGGTTCACGTTCAAGGAGGGGCTGGCGTACACGCGCCACGACACACGCCAATCGGGCAAGGCGCTGTCAGGCACATCCGGCACATCAGGCAGGGCGGGCTTTTTCAGTCCGGTGGCCTCAAGGGCTTTGTCGGCCAAGCCGCCCAGCCAGCTCGTTGCGGCGCTGGCATCCACGGCTGGAGCACCTTCAGGCAGCGTAGGCACAGCGGGTGCCGATGGCGCACTGGCACACCCGTGCAAGCACATGCACAGGCAGGCCAAAGCCATGCGGGCCCTGGGGGCCAGCCTCCACTGATTTTTTGTCATGGTGTTGTTGAGCGAGGCATCGGGTGCCTGTCGCCGGCGCGTAGTTTAAGAACGAAAACGTGCGGCGCAACGAGCCACACCCCCGGCAGAGGGGAGGCAGTTGCAACCAGTTGAAAGAGTCTGCAATGCCCCTCCAATGGGGGCCGGCGGCCCGTTTGAATTGGGCTCTAATCCGGCCAGTCGCAAGCCCCTTGGGTGTCATTGCGGCAAACCATAAATCATTCAGGGAGTCTTCAAGTGAAGCTTGTACAAGCGCGCCGCGGCATGTCTTGCGCGGTGTTGACGGCGGTGCTTTTCGCCACAATGGGCTGCTCCACAGCGCCCAAGGGCAAAGACGCAGCAGCACCATCGGGCTCTCAAGAAAAGCTGGCCGAAAGCCTGGCAGCGGCTGACAAGGCCCAGAAAACCGGCAACACCGAGCAGGCACTTGAGCAGCTCGAACAAGCCATCAAAGCCGACCCCGCAAGCAAGGCACCCTGGCTGAAGAAAGCCCAGATTCACTTTGATGCACGCCAGTACGGGCAAGCCATCACCGAAGCACAAGAGGTTTTGCAGCGCGACGTCAATGACCTCACGGCCAAGAGCATTCTGGCGGTCAGCGGCTTGCGTGTCAGTGCCCAGGCACTTGAGCAACTGCGCAAGGCCAACGAGGTGAACGGTTCGGCCCGCAGTGAAGCCGAGAGCGTGGCCAGGATCATCCGCGAGGCCTTGGGCGAGCCCATCCTCGTGCCGGCCGGTGGCGGCGATGCCGCGCCCAAGCCACGCCAGCGGGTCGTGGCTGCCAAGCCTGCGGTGTCGGTGGCCAGCGCCCCGTCAGCGCCACCCAAGCCCGCATCCGTCTCGACACCCAAACCTGCAGCCCAAACCAGTGGCGGGCGCAGCAATCCCTTTGGCGCATTGCAGTAAACCGATTCAGGAAGGAGCCTCGACATGGCCAAGAAAGACAGTGTTCAAAAGCGTCTGGAGCGGGTTCGCCCCCCACGTGTCCAACTGACCTACGACGTCGAAATCGGCGATGCGGTCGAGAAGAAGGAACTCCCCTTCGTCATGGGCGTCATGGGTGACTTCACCGGTCAACCTGATCCGGACAAGCCCTTGCCCAAGCTCAAGGACCGCAAGTTCGTCAACATCGACCTCGATAACTTTGACGAAGTTCTGTCTGGCATGGCGCCTCGCGCGAGCTTTCGTGTCAAGAACAAGCTCAGCGACGGCGGCGGCGAGTTTGGCGTGAACCTGGCGTTCGCTTCGATGGACGACTTCCGCCCGGAGTCGGTGGTCGAGCAGGTCGAGCCGCTGCGCAAGTTGCTCGAGGCCCGCACCAAGTTGTCTGACCTGAGGAACAAGCTGGCCGGCAACGAGAAGCTCGAAGACGTGCTGGCCGAGGTGCTCAGCAGCACCGAAAAGCTCAAGCAACTGGGCGAGCAAGCCCAACAAGCACAGGAGTGACACCATGAGCGCACAACTCCAAGCCCAAACGGGCGCCGTCGTCGAGAGCCTGAGCCTGCTGGACGACATCGTCGCCCAAAGCAAGGTGGCCAAAACCGACACCGAGCACGCGCGTGCCAAGGACCTGATCAGCGAGCTGGTCAAAGAGGTCTTGGGTGGCACCGTGGTGGTGTCCGACAACCTGTCGGCCAACATCGATGCGCGCATTGCGCAGATCGACGCGCTGATCTCTGAGCAACTCAGCGAGGTCATGCATGCGCCAGCGTTCCAAAAGCTGGAGTCGACCTGGACGGGGCTGCACTACCTTTGCAAGCAAACATCGACCGGCGAGCGACTGAAGATCAAGGTCTTCAACGCTGCCAAAAAAGACATCGTCAAAGACTTCAAAACGGCCATCGACTTTGACCAGTCGGCTTTGTTCAAGAAGATCTACGAAGAGGAGTTCGGCACCTTTGGTGGCGCACCGTTTGGCGCCTTGATCGGCGACTACGACGTGGGCCGTGGTGCCGAAGACATGTACTTTGTCGACCAAATGTCGCATGTGGCGGCCGCCGCCCATGCGCCTTTCATTGCAGCCGCTGCCCCGGAGTTGTTTGGTCAAGAGACCTTCACCGACCTGGGCAAGCCGCGCGACCTTGCCAAGATCTTCGATACGGTGGACTACGCCAAGTGGAAGTCCTTCCGCGAGTCTGAAGATTCGCGCTATGTGGGTTTGACGCTGCCGCGTTTCTTGGGCCGCTTGCCCTTCAACCCCAAAGATGGCTTGACCACCGAGGGCTTCAATTTTGAAGAGCGCGTTGACGGCCAAGACCACTCGAAGTACCTGTGGGTCAACACGGCCTTTGCCTTCGCTGCCCGTTTGACCGATGCCTTCGAGCAGTTCGGCTGGTGCGCGGCGATCCGTGGGGTTGAGGGCGGCGGCTTGGTCGAAGACCTCCCGACCCACACCTTCAAGACGGACGAAGGCGAAGTGGCCTTGAAGTGCCCGACCGAAATCTCGGTGACCGACCGACGCGAGAAAGAGCTCAGCGACCTGGGCTTCATTCCGCTGGTGCATTACAAGGACACCGACTACGCGGCCTTCTTTGGCGCCCAGTCGGTTCAAAAGGCACGCAAGTACGACTCCGATTCGGCCAATGCCAACGCGCAGCTGTCGGCGCAGCTGCAGTACGTGTTCTCGGTGTGCCGCATTGCGCACTACCTCAAGGCCATCTTGCGCGACAAGATTGGCAGCTTTGCCTCGACCGGCGAAGTGCAGGCCTTCCTCAATCGCTGGATCACGCAGTACGTGACCACCGACGACACGGCCAGCCAGGATGTCAAGGCCGCCTACCCCCTGCGGGAGGCCGCTGTTGAAGTTCAGGAAGTGCCCGGCAAGCCGGGGGCTTTCAGGGCAGTGGCTTTTGTACGGCCACATTACCAGCTCGACGAGCTCACCGTTTCGTTGCGGCTGGTGGCAGACCTTCCCGGTGGGAAGGGCTAATTAAAAAACGAGCGAGGTCAACATGAAAGACATTTACATCGATTTTGGCCAGGGTGAAATCCAAGGCGAGGTTCGAGACGACAAGTTCAAGGCCAAGAAGGCCATTGAAGTTCATTCGTGGACACATGCCATCGTGCAGCCCAAGTCCGCGACGTCTTCCACCTCGGGTGGTCACACCTCCGAGCGCGTCGAGCACGGTGAAATGATCTTCACCAAAGACATCGACAAGGCCAGCCCTCAAATCTGGATGGCCGCTTCTGCAGGCACCATCTACAAGGAAGTGAAGGTTTCCTTCTTCCGTGCTGTGGGCGGTTCCAACACGACTTCGACGGGCAGCAACACCCGCCAGGAGTACCTGACCATCACTTTGCGCAACGTGCTGTTCGCTCATGTGAAATCAGCCGTTGGCGGCGATGGCTTGCCAAGCGAAGAGTTCGGTTTGAAGTATTCCGCCGTGAAGTGGGAATACCGCGAGTCCAAGATCGACGGCGCAGCCAACAGCAGCGTGGACCGTACGGGTCAGTGGGACCTGGCCACCAACCTGCCGAAGTATTGATGAACCCAAGGGCGGCTTTGCCGCCCTTTTTTGGAATGCACGCACCATGCTGTTAGACCCTGGCTTGTTGGCCAAGTTGGGCCTCTTGCCCGATGCCGCCGCGCCAGCCACATTCGCGGTCGGCTTGTCGGAGTTCAAGAAGCTCGTCTCTCACGACCTGGAGCATTTGCTCAACACCAAGCGACACGGGTCACGCTTCGAGCTTGCGGGGTTCAGGCAGGCCGAGCGCTCTTTGACCGGCTACGGGGTCGAGGATTTTTCAGCCAAGTATTTCGAGAACGTGCTGGATGTGGCCGACATCTGCCGCGCCATTGCGCACACGGTCCAAACCTTCGAGCCGCGCTTGCAGCAGGTGCAGGTCCGCGCTGAACAGGTCACCAAAACCGTGGGTGGCTTGGGTTTGACCATCGTGGGTTTGCTGGTGGCGCCAGGCGTGCGCGAGCCGATCCGCTTTGATGCGGTCTTCGACATCATCACCAAGAAATACGCCATCTCGGCACATTGAGTGCCTTTGCCATTGACTTTGCCCGTGCCTCTGGCCTGCGGGCGCACCCGGATCTCTTGTGAAGTCCTTGCTTCCCTTTTACGAGCGTGAACTCGGCTTTGTGCGCAACAAGTCGGTGGACTTCGCACGCCAGTATCCCAAGATCGCTGCGGGGCTGGGCTTGTCGGCCGAGGGCGCGCAAGATCCCCATGTCGAGCGGATGATCGAATCCTTCGCCTTGCTGGCCGCACGCGTGCACAAGCGGCTGGACGACGATTTCCCGCTGTTCACCGAATCGCTGCTGGACGTTTTGTACCCGCACTACCTGCGGCCTTTTCCTTCGTGTTCGATCGCGCAGTTTGAGCTGGGCAGCGCGGCAGGCCAACTCAGCAAGCCCGTGGTGATGCCGCGTGGCACACACATGAGCTCGCGCGCTGTACAGGGCGTGGCCTGCAAGTTCCGCACAAGCCAAGACGTGACCTTGCTGCCCGTGGCGCTGAGCGCCGCCAGTTACCGTACATCGGTGTTGGCCTCGGAAGGCACGCGCTTGCCTGTGGGCGCCACTTCGGTGTTGTCGATCACCCTGGAGCTGACCTCGCCCCAGGCCTCGTGGGCGGTGTTGGCGGGGCAGCCGCTTCGGGTCTACCTCGATGGCGAGCCGTCTCAGGTCAGCATGTGGCGCGAGGCTTTGTGCCGCAAGGCCGTGGGTGTGATGGTGCAGACCACGCCTCACCACCCTTGGCAAAACGCGAATGCTGCCGATGCAGCCAACGCTGCTGGTGCGAATGCCAGCGCTCACCCGCCTTTGCCCACCTTGAGCGGCTTCCAAGACGACGAGGCCTTGATCGATTTCGACGCGCGTTCGCACCCGGCCTATCGGCTGCTGACCGAGTACTTCGCCTTC
>JAVLFO010000099.1:0-3979 GCA_046052805.1 Aquabacterium sp.
AGTCGAAGTCTTTTTGATCCGGGTGGCGCGCGACGATGTAGTCCTTGGCCAACTCCAAAATGGTCAAGGTGGCCAGCCCCAGGAAGTCGAACTTCACCAAACCAATGGCTTCGACGTCGTCCTTGTCGTACTGGCTCACGGCCGAGTCGCTGCCCGGCTGCATGTAAAGCGGGCAGAAGTCGGTGATCTTGCCCGGCGCAATCAACACGCCCCCAGCATGCATGCCGATGTTGCGAACCATGCCTTCCACGCGCGTGGCCAGCTCCAGCAGGGCCGCCACCTCTTCTTCGGCCGCTTCGCGCTGGTCGATTTCAGGGGCTTCTTTGCGGGCGTAGATGATGCCCGGGTCGGGGTTCTCGGGCACCTTGGCCAGCGTCACCGTTTTACCGGGTGGCGCCACGATGAGCTTGGCGATGCCGTCGACCTGGCCATAGCCCATGCCCAGCACGCGGCCCACGTCGCGCAGCGCGGCCTTGGCCGCCATCGTGCCGAAGGTGGCGATCTGCGAGACCGCTTCGCGGCCGTAACGGTCCTTCACATAGTCGATGACGCGGTCGCGGTTGCCCTGGCAGAAGTCGATGTCGAAGTCGGGCATCGAAACGCGTTCAGGGTTCAAGAAGCGCTCGAACAGCAGGTTGTACTTCAGCGGGTCAAGGTCGGTGATCTTGAGCGCGTAGGCCACCAACGAGCCGGCGCCCGAGCCCCGGCCAGGTCCCACCGGACAGCCATTGTTCTTGGCCCAGTTGATGAAGTCGGCCACGATCAAGAAGTAGCCCGGGAAGCCCATCTTCAAGATGGTGTTGATCTCAAACTCCAGCCGCTCCACGTACTCTGGCCGCTTGGCTTCGCGCTCGGCCTCGGTAGGGAAGAGGTGAACCAGGCGCTCTTCCAAGCCCTCGAACGAGAGCTGCCGGAAGTAGTCCGACATGGGCATGAACTCGCCCTTGTTTGGCCCGTCTTCCAGCAACGGTGTGGGGAAATTGGGCAGCTGCGGTTTGCCCAGCACGAGCGTGAGCGAGCAACGGCGCGCAATGGCCACGGTGTTGGCAAGGGCCGATGGGATGTCGGCGAACAAGGCCTCCATCTGCGCGGTGGTTTTGAAATGCTGGTCACGCGTGAAGCGCTTGATGCGCTTGGGGTTGCCCAGCGTTTCGCCCTCCGCAATGCAAGTGCGGGCCTCGTGGGCCTGAAAGTCATCAGGCTCTTGGAACTGGATGGGGTGTGTGGCCACTACCGGCAAGCCCAGGCGCGCCGCCAAGGGCACCGCCGCACGGATGTGCGCCTCGTTGGTGGGGTGGCCCGCGCGCTGCAGCTCGATGTAGAGCCGGTTGCCAAACGCGCCCTGCAGCTTGCGCGCTTGCGCCTCCGCCTTGGCCACATCGCCCATCAACAGCGCTTGCCCGATGGCGCCCATCTCGGCCCCCGACAGACAGATCAGACCGGCGTTGTTCTGCGCCAGTGCGTCCCAACTGACCCAAGCGTGCGTGCGCTGGCCGGGTGCCGTCCAGGCGTCGCCCAGCAGCTCGCACAGGCGCAGGTAGCCTTGGCGGTTCTGGATCAGGAGCAGCAGTCGCGTCGGGCCTTTGGCGCCCTCCTCGGGCTCCAGCCACACATCGGCGCCCAAAATGGGTTGCACGCCCTTTTTGCGCGCGGCCGAATACAGCTTGACCGCACCGAACAGGTTGGACAGGTCGGTCACCGCCACGGCCGGCTGGCCGTCTTTGGCGGCGGCCTTGACCAGGTCGTCGATGCGGACGGTGCCGTCAACGACAGAGAATTCGGTGTGGGAGCGCAGGTGGACGAAAGGCATCCGGGCATTGTAAGAAGGACTCACGGCCCGATGTGTTTTCTACAATGGCGGGATGTCTGCCGTGCTCAACATCTCTTCTTACCTGTTCGTCACCCTGCGTGACACCCACGCCTTGCGCGAGCATTTGCACGCCGAAGCGCTGTCACGCGGGCTCAAAGGCACCGTGTTGATCGCCGAAGAGGGCATCAACCTGTTTTTGGCCGGACCGGCCGAGGCGGTGCGCGACTGGGTTGCTGTGCTTCAGGCCGACGCGCGTTTTGCCAAGCTGGAGCCCAAAGAAAGCTGGTCAGACGCCGTGCCGTTCAAGAAGCTGCTGGTGAAGGTCAAGGGCGAGATCATCCGCATGAACCACCCCACCATCCGGCCCGATGCCGTGGGTGACGAGGGCCGCGCGCCCGCTGTAGACCCGGCCGTGCTGCGCCAGTGGCTGAGCCAAGGGCACGACGACGAGGGCCGCCCCGTGGTCACGCTGGACACGCGCAACGCTTTTGAGGTGGACTACGGCACCTTCGAAGGCGCGATTGACTGGCGCATCGACAAGTTCAGCGAGTTCCCGGAGGCGGTGCAAGCGCACAAGGCCGAGTTTGCGGGCAAGACCGTGGTGAGCTTTTGCACAGGGGGCATCCGCTGCGAGAAAGCAGCGCTTTACATGCAAGAGGCAGGCATCGAGCACGTGTACCAGCTCGAAGGCGGCATCTTGAAGTACTTCGAGCTGACCGACGGCGCCCACTGGCAAGGCGACTGCTTTGTGTTTGACGACCGCGAAGCGCTGGCAGCGAACTTGGCGGTGGGGACGGGGGTGAGTCGGAGGGCTTGAGGGACAGCAACCCCGACCGTGTCCACAGTAATGTCAGGGATAAGTGCCTTGCTTGGCCGGAGGATCAGGAAACACCGGCATGCGCGTTGGCCGTTTAGGCGCTGCCCATCCGTTCTTTTTAGCCCATGCCTTGATGTCAGGAATAAGCCCAGGTTTGTCACCTCCTGGGCAGTCGTGGAGGCAGTACCAGTCTTCCTCGTGCTTGCCGATCACGGGCTTGGGTTTGTCGTTGAAACGCGACCAGCCCTTGGTCACACGAACATATGACCCGCTACCGTCGGGATCGTCTTTCTCGCGAAAGTAGCTGGTGATGTCGATGTATGGCCGATTTGGGTCGCCAAGCTGATATGCCCATTCACGGCAACCAAATGTCCTCAGGCTCGGTGAGGGTGTAAACACTGGCCCGTAAAGGTAGCCAGTATCCGTCTTCGCGAATGGGTTGGGCATGGACTGCGCATCGCACAACCCAGGTGCCCAGTGTGTGCTGACATCACCCAAACCCATGAACCATTCACCAAGGTCATAGCGTGGCTGTTTGGCATAGTCGCCGGGCGACAGAGTGACATACAGCAACCGATCGATTCGCCCGTACAACTTAGCACCGTAGCTATTCGGCGTTTTGACACTACCGTCTTTATCGAATTCAATGACCAGTACTGACAGGCCTTCACCGGCAAGAGCCCACTTGCTCTTGGAGGGAAAGAACGTCTGAGGCTCAAAAAATAGCTCCCATGAGTACCGGTCCAAATCAGTTGGATTTGCTTTAGTTTCCCACTTCTTGGCTGATCTGATGTCGGAAGCCCGATCATCCGACACGTACAAAATGTATCGCAACTCCCATGGGCGCTCTAGCCACTCGATGCGTCGGTTACCTGCAGAAGCAGACTTGAGCTGTGACGAAGTGAAAAAGCTAACACCTGCGATCAAAGCCCAAACCAGGGGCTTGCCTGCTCTGGCACCAAAGAATGTGTAAATGCGTTTCATAGGATTTTGGGCTCATCGACTGTGATGTGCAGATGATGCGCGTGCAGCGTTTCAATGCCCGACTTCTGCATATTCGGGAGAGGCTCTGCGCCATCCTTGACGTTCACGTCCATGAACCAGGGATCAAAAAGCTGGCGCACACAAACACACTTGAGCAAAGAGGCCCGATATTGATGGACATGGTTGGGCTCCCCTGCATCACGCTGCCTGTTCCATTCAACGCGCTTTGCAGACTCGGCTTGGGCCGACTCTCGAGACAGACTTCGCGCAGCAGTTTGACGCTCTCGCGCCGCCTTGATCGCCTCAACGTTGCCTGAATTCAGGATGCTGCGCATACTTTTATCTGCGGCTATGAGCTCAGCCTCTGC
>JAVLFO010000100.1:0-2096 GCA_046052805.1 Aquabacterium sp.
AGACACCCACGAGGTGCTGGCGGCGGCGGGGACCAAGTGGAACTTCTTAAAATTCCAGCCGGGTCTGGTGGGAGGTCACTGCATCGGGGTCGATCCCTATTACCTGACCCACAAGGCCGAGATGGTGGGCTACCACCCGCAGGTGATCCTCGCCGGCCGCCGCATCAACGATTCGATGGGCAAGTTCATCGCCGAGCAAACCATCAAGCAGATGATCGCTGCTGGCTCGTATATCAAGGGCGCCAAGGTCAACGTACTGGGCCTGACCTTCAAGGAAAACTGCGGTGACCTGCGCAACAGCAAGGTCATCGACATCATCAACGAGCTGAAGACCTACGGCGTCGAAGTGAACGTCACCGACCCGCAGGCCACGTCAGAAGAAGCCGTGCACGAATATGGCGTCCCGCTGCTGCCGTGGGATGAACTCCCCCGGGCAGATGCCATCGTGGCCGCTGTGGCGCACCGCGAGTTCATGTCGCTGAGCATGGAGGACATCGCGCGCAAGCTGGTCAAGGGCGGTGCCTTCATTGACGTGAAGGCAGCTTTTGACGCCGAGGCCTTGAAGTCGGCTGGCTACCGTCTGTGGCGCCTCTGAGCCCGGAGACGCCGCGGGCCGATCCCAGGCCCTTGATCGCGCATGTGGTGCACCGGTTCTCGGTTGGCGGGTTGGAAAACGGCGTCGTCAACCTCATCAACCACCTGAATCCCGAGCGGTGGCGCCACGCCATCGTGGCCTTGACCCGCGTGGACCCTGGTTTTGCATCGCGCATCCGGTTGCCCGATGTTGAGTACATCTCGCTCAACAAGCCGCCGGGGCAGGGGCTTTGGCAGTACCCGCGCTGGTGGAGCCTGTTTCGGCGCCTGAAGCCCAGCATCGTCCATACGCGCAACCTGGGCGCGCTGGAGGCGCAGGTGCCCGCCTGGCTGGCCGGTGTGCCCGGCCGTGTGCATGGCGAGCATGGCCGCGACGCTGCGGATGTCGACGGCACGAACCGCGTCCACATCGCCACGCGTCGCATCTACCGCCCCTTTGTTCACCAGCACATTGCGCTGGGCCAGGAACTCGCGTCCTACCTGCGCGACAAGGTGGGTGTGCGCGACGAAGCCCTGAATGCCATCTACAACGGGGTGGACACCACGCGGTTCCAACCCGCAGCCACACGCCGCCCCATCGAAGGCTGCCCGTTCACAGACCCAAAGCTCTGGGTGCTGGGCACCGTGGGCCGCATGCAGACGGTGAAGGCGCAGCCGGTCCTGGCCAAGGCCTTTGTGCAACTCATGCAGCAACACCCTGAACTGCGCGAGTGCGTGCGCCTGGTCATGGTTGGCGGGGGTGACCTGCGTGCCGAGTGCCAAGCCATCCTGGATGCCGCGGGCCTGCAAGGCCTGGCCTGGCTGCCGGGCGAGCGCAGCGATGTGCCGGATGTCATGCGCGGTCTGGATTGTTTCGTGCTGCCATCTCTGGCCGAAGGCATCTCGAATACCATTCTTGAAGCCATGGCTTCGGGCCTTCCGGTGCTGGCCACGCGAGTGGGCGCCAACGCCGAATTGGTGCAAGACGGCCAGACCGGGTACGTCGTGCCGGCAGGCCAGGTGGACGCCCTGGCGGAAGGTTTGCGGCGCTTGGCCGTTGAGCCTGCCAAGGCTGCAGCCATGGGCCAGGCCGGCAGGCAGTCCGTTGAACAGCGCTACAGCATGCAGGCCATGGTGGATGCGTACGAAGGTGTGTACGAGCGCGTGCTCGGCCGCCAGCCCAGGAGTCTTTGAACATGTGTGGCATCACCGGCATCTTCGACACCCGCGGCACCCGCCCGGTTGATTCCATGGTGCTCAAGCGCATGAACGACTCGCAGCACCACCGCGGGCCGGACGAGGGCAGCTTGCACATCGAGCCTGGCATCGGTTTTGGTCACCGCCGCCTGTCCATCATCGACATCGCAACGGGCCAGCAGCCGCTGTTCAACGAAGACGGCTCGGTTGTGGTCGTCTTCAATGGCGAGATCTACAACTACCAGGATCTCATCCCCGAACTGCAGGCCCTCGGCCATGTCTTCCACACCAAGAGCGACACCGAGTGCATCGTGCACGCCTGGGAG
>JAVLFO010000101.1:0-1539 GCA_046052805.1 Aquabacterium sp.
CCGCAGTCGCCAGCAGCGGCGCGCGCGTGGGCAGCTCACGCAAAGCCCCCGCCGGGGTCGGGAACACCGGCGCATCGCGCCAGGCGTGGACGGGGTAGGCGAGCAGCAGCAAGGCCAGCGGCGCCAGCCACAGCCAAGCCGGCAGGCCAGCGCCCTGCCCCATGGCCAACAAGCTGAGCGGAAAGCCCGCCGCAACGAACACACGGCGCCAAGGCGTTGCAGCCACACCAGGCAACCAAGTGACCAGCGCCCCCAGCACCGCAGGCAGGCCCAGAGAGGCCCACAAAGGCGCCTGGACGGCCCGCAAGGCCAGCGCCAAGGCCCATGCCGCCACCCAGGTCAACAAGGCCGGCAAAGGCCATCTGAGGGCTTTGGGCATGGCGGTGCTTGGTGGTTGGCTTACTGCGGCGCGGTGCCGCCGCGCAGCTTGTCGATCAGGCCATTGAGCTCGTCCAGGGTGCCGAACTGGATGGTGACCTCACCCTGGGTGCCGCGCAGGCTCTTGCGCTTGATGCGGATATCAACCTGCGCGGTCAGCAAGTCAGAGAGCTCTTCTTCGAGACGCAGCACGTCGCGGGACTTGTCTTGCGGCGCGCGCAGCAAGGGCGTCTGGCGCCCGGCCCCTTGCACCTTGGCGACGAGCTTTTCGGCCTCGCGCACATTGAGCTTTTTGGCCACCACTTCGTGGGCGGTGGTGATCTGCACGGCTTTGTCCAAAGGCAACAAGGCGCGGGCATGGCCCATGTCGATGTCACCGGCCATCAGCATGCTTTGCACGGGCTCGGCCAGGTTCAGCAGGCGCAACAAGTTGGACGCGGCGCTGCGCGAGCGGCCCACGGCCTGCGCGGCCTGCTCGTGCGTGAGGCCAAACTCTTGCGTCAGGCGCTGCAAGCCTTGGGCTTCTTCCAAGGGGTTGAGGTCTTCGCGCTGGATGTTCTCGATCAGCGCCATGGCCGCGGCGGCCTCGTCGGGCACGTCCTTGACCAAGACCGGCACCTCACGCAAACCGGCCAGCTTGGCCGCACGCGAGCGGCGCTCACCGGCGATGATCTCGTAGCGGCCCTGCCCAATGGGGCGCACCAGGATCGGCTGCATGATGCCCTGGGCCTTGATGCTCTCGGCCAGTTCGTACAGCGAGCCTTCGTCCATGCGCGTGCGGGGCTGGTACTTGCCAGCCTGCATCATGTCTAGAGGCAACACGCTGGGTGCGCCATCAGGAGTCGTGCTGGGCAGCGGGTCGTTGACTTTGGGGCCCAACAGAGCCTCCAGGCCCATGCCCAAGCCTTTTGATTTTTTTGTCGCCATAGGCAGGATTGTGCGGTGTTTCTACCCCGTTCATCTGCGAGGCGTCGCTGTGCAGCGCTCCGCGTTCAAAACCACCGTATGCCCGACGTCCGAAGGTGGCACGCCAGGTGGGGCGGAGGAATCCAATCCAGACAGCGCCTTCGCCGTCGCCGCGACGTTGGCGAGCTCCACTTCAAGCCGCTGGTACATGCCCCTGCACTCGCTGGCTCTGAACGCGCTCATCGCCGCAGCACG
>JAVLFO010000102.1:0-2739 GCA_046052805.1 Aquabacterium sp.
GCGCGGCGCACCATGTGGCAGACGGCGTTGAAGCCCGAGGACACGCCCACCACATCGGCATCGCCCACCAAGGAGCGCGCGGTGGTCTGGCCCTCGCGCGGCGCGGGCATGGGGTGCACTGCGCTCAGGCCTTGCGTGAGCGCGTCGGCGCGCAGCGAGCGCTTGTCTTCGTCGGCGTCGCTCCACTCGTCCACGCTCTTGCCGATGATCACGCAATGGCTGGCGCCCTGCGCGCAGCACTGCACCTCGCGGAACATCACCGGGCGGCCCATGAAGCGGCTCACAAAGCCCGAGGCATAGCCCACCTGCTGCCAGCAGGCCGTGTCCGCCCCGATGCCATAGCGCTGCACGTGCACCTCGGCCTCGGCGCAGCCATACCAGTGGAACTCGCCGAAGAAGTGACCACGCTCTTCGTCAATCTCCAGGTGGGCCGGCTCGACGCGCGCCACGCCTTCGAGCATGTGCAGCTGCGGCCCGATGAAGAGCGCATCTTGCGGCGCATCGGGCGCGCGCATCTTGCGGGCCAGCTCGGCATCGTGCGCGCCGGAGTTGTAGCCCATGCGCGTGATGAGGCCGCGCGCCGCGTCCACGCCCAGCGTCTCGATCAGCTCCTGGCGCAGCACGCCGAGCGCCGAGGTGTGCAGCAAGAGCATGCGCTGGTCGTCCAGCCAGATGCGGCCTTCGCGCGGGTCGAAGTGCACGCGGCTGATGAGGTCTTCGCGCGTGGGCAAGGCCGAATGTGGCACAGCTGCCTTGAGTTTGGTGGGCATGTCCAAGGTTTGTAGGAATTCGAACAGTCGCTGCAGACGATGCTAGTGCGGGGGTGAATCAATTGATACAGGTCATGCCCGAGGGTCTCGTGGGATTCGGCACACACCGTCCAAAACCAGGGTTGGAAAGGGGCTTGGAGGGCGTTTGAAGCACCGATTCCTCGGGGTGTTCCCTAGGGGGTGGTGGCTCTGGCACGGCCTTCGCAAAAGAGGAGGTGCAAGGTACACGCCAATGGCCATCGGGTACTCCCGCAGATGCCATGGGCGCGTGGCCTCAGAACCAGGAGACCAGACATGCCCGTGCTCGCCTTCCCCCGTGCCGAATCGGTCCAGTGCTATGTGCGCTTGCGCAACGAGCGCCCCGACGGCTTCGTGGAGTTCGACTTCTCGCTCGGGGACCCCGACCTGTCGGTGGACCTCATCTTGCCCAAAGCGGCTTACGAAGAGTTCTGCACGGCCCACCGCGTGCGCTTCCTCAGCGCCGAGCAAGGCGAGGAGATCGACGCCGAGCAGGCCAAGTGGCGCTACGGCCAGCCCGGCATTGTCGATTGACACCGTCTTTCACCGCCCTTCTCAGCTCTTCCCCGCCAAAACCAACACCCCCTTCGGAGACCCGCATGACCGTCGAGATCCGCACCCAGAGCGTCAAGCCCGTGCGCCACACCTATGCGCACATCGCCCGGCGCTTTGGCGACAAGCCTGCCAGCCGTTACCAGGAAGCCACCTATGACCTGCAGTCCGAGGTGAACCACCACTACAAGCCGCTGTGGGACCCCGAGCGCGACCTCTACGACGCGCGCCGCACGGCCATCGTGATGAAGGACTGGTATGCGCTGAAAGACCCGCGCCAGTACTACTACGGCAGCTACACCATCGCCCGCGCCAAGCAGCAAGAAGGCCTGGACCGCCAGATGGAGTTCGCCGAGAAGCGCGAGCTGCTGCGCGGCCTGCCGCAGGAAGCGCGCGACGCCATCGTCTTCGCCATCGTGCCGCTGCGCCACTTCGAATGGGGCGCCAACACCAACCTCAGCCACATCTCGGCCTATGGCTGGAGCACGGCCATCACGCAGGCGGCCATCATGGGCGCAGCCGACCGCCTGGGCCTGGCCCAGCACTGCTCGCGCATCGGACTGCTGGTGGACGGCAACACCGGCAGCACGCTGGACGAGGCCAAGCAGTTCTGGGTGGCGCACAGCGACTGGCAGCCGCTGCGCCGCGAGGTCGAGCGCGTGTTCGTGACGCGCGACTGGTTCGAGGTGCTGGTGGCCCAGTGCCTGATCGCCGACGGCCTGGTCTTCCCGCTGTTCTTCCAGCAGTTCGATGCCTGGCTGGCGCGCCGCCACGGGCCCGGCCTGTCGACCCTGCTGGACTACCCGATGCGCCTGCACGACGAAGGCGTGCGCTGGGCCGATGCCACGGTGAAGACCGCTGCTGCCGAGAGCGAGGCCAACCAGGCTCTGCTGAGCGGCTGGGCGCGCACCTGGCGCGAGCGCTTCCTGAGCGCCCTCAAGCCCCTGGCCGAAGCCACCATGGGCGACGAGGGCGAGGTGGCCCTGGCCCAGGTCGATGCGGCCCTGGGCGTGCGCCTGGCCAAGCTGGGCCTGAGCGCCTGAACCCCACAAGGACATCTCATGACCACCGCCACTCCGATCACCACCACCTCCACCCAACCCGTCTTCATCGCCTTCCAGGCCAACAACGACACCCTGCCCATCGTCGAGGCCATCGTGGCCGACAACCCACAGGCCGTTGCCGTGGACTCGCCCGCCATGGTCAAGGTCACCGCACCGGGCCTGCTGGTCATCCGCCGCGCCTCGGTGGAAGAGCGCGTCGGCCGCGACTTCGACCTGCGCGAGCTGCAGCTCAACCTGATCTCGCTGTCCGGCCAGATCGACGAGACCGAAGACGAATTCACCCTGCACTGGCAAAGCGCTTGAACGCGCCCTGGAGAACCACCGTGAGCACGACC
>JAVLFO010000103.1:0-1813 GCA_046052805.1 Aquabacterium sp.
TGGGTTTGGCCGCCCTGATCCGCAACGGCGACGTGAGCGCCACCGAGGTGCTCAGCGCCGCCATGGCCCGCGCCGACCAGACCCACGGCCAGCTCAATGCCGTGGTGCGCCGCTACGACGACAAGGCCCGCGCACGCGCGGCCCAAGCCTTCAGGCCCGAGCAGCCCTTCGCCGGTGTGCCCTTCTTGCTCAAAGACCTGTTCCAAGAGTGGCAAGGCGAGCCCTGCAGTTGGGGCAACGCCAAGCTGGCCCAGCACAAAGCCCCGTTCACGGCCGACATCGTCCGGCGCTGGGAAGACGCTGGCGTTGTGATCTTTGGCGCCACCAACACACCCGAGTTCGGCGCCAAGAACATGACCGAGCCGATGGCCTTTAGTCCCTGCCGCAACCCATGGGACACCAGCCGAACACCCGGCGGCTCGTCAGGTGGCGCGGCCTCAAGCGTGGCTGCAGGTGTGGTGCCTGTGGCGGGCGCCAGCGATGGCGGCGGCTCCATACGTATCCCGGCTGCGTGCAACGGGCTGTTTGGCCTCAAGGCCGGGCGCGGTCGCATCTCAATGGGTCCCATGGCCGCCGAAGGCTTCTTCGGCGCCGCAGTCGGTGGCGTGATCTCGCGCAGCGTGCGCGACAGCGCCGCCATGATGGACGTGATGCAGGGCCCAGAAGCCCACGGCCCTTACTGGATGCCCGCGCCCGAGGCCAGCTACCTCAGCCAGATCCACTACGCCCCTAAGCGGCTGCGCATCGGCTACTGCAGCGACTCGCCCACCGGCACCGCGGTTGACCCGCAAGCGGTGGCCGCCATGGAAGACGCGGCCAAGCTCTGCGCCAGCCTGGGTCACCACGTCGAGGCCGTGCCCTTGCCCTTTGACGGCAAGCAGCTCTCGGCCGACTTTTTGATGGGCTGGTTCTGCACCCAGGCCATGCTGATCAATGAGCTGCAAAAGACCCATGGCCTTCAGCGCACCGACTTCGAACCCGATGTGCAAGTGATGGCGGCCGTGGGCCGCTCGGTGTCTGCGCCCGAAATGCTGTCATGCCTGGAGCGCTGGAACACCCATACGCTGGCCATCGCGCGCTTCCATGAACAGTTTGACGTGTGGCTCTCGCCCACCATCAGCGCACCGCCTTTGACCGTGGGCGAGCTCAAGACACCGCCCATGCTGCACCTGATCAACAAGGTGCTGTCAGGCGTGGGGCTGTTTGGGGTGCTGCGCAAGACCAGTACGTTCGAAGAAACCGTGATCAAAAACCTGGGCTGGACGCCCTACACGCAGATGGCCAACCTCACGGGGCGGCCCGCGATGTCGGTGCCGCTGTACTGGACACCCGACGGCCTGCCCCTGGGCGTGCAGTTTGTCGGCGGCCTCAACAGCGAGACCACGCTGCTGCAACTGGCGCGTGAGCTGGAGATCGCACGACCCTGGTTTGACAAGCGCCCACCCATCTGAGCGCCCATCTGATCCTCAAAGACCGTACCATTGCGGTTTGACAACACCCTCACCTGCCCTTATGGGCAGACAGCCGTGCCCACCTCAATGGATCTGGTCTTTCCTCACACCTTCGTGCCCTGGTTCCGCTCGGTCGCACCGCACATCCACGCGCACCGTGGCCAGACCTTCGTGGTGGGCTTGTCGGGTGAATTGGTGGCGGCCGGCAAGCTGGAAAGCTTTGTGCAAGACCTGGCCCTGATGCAGGCCATGGGCATCCGCATCGTGCTGGCCCACGGCTTTCGGCCACAGCTCGAAGAACAACTGCGCGCCAAGGGGCAAGAATCGAAATTCAGCCACGGCATGCGCATCACCGACCCAGT
>JAVLFO010000104.1:0-3578 GCA_046052805.1 Aquabacterium sp.
CTGTTGCTGGGTGAGCACCTGGGTGTGCCGCTGTCGGTGGCTGCGCCCGAAGGCGGCTTGCTGGCGCGCGTGCGGGCGCAGCAGGCGGGTTTGAGCCCGGCCGAGCAACGCGTGGCCGACCACGTGTTGGCGCACCCGCGCAGTGTGGTCAACGAGCCGGTCTCGGGCATCGCCAAGCTGGCGGGGGTGAGCCAACCCACGGTCATCCGGTTTTGCCGCAGCCTGGGCTTTGAAGGCTTGTCGGACTTCAAGCTCAAACTGGCCTCGCACCTCAGTGGCACGGTGCCTTTGGCGCACAGCCAGGTGCAGGTGGGTGACAGCGCTCCTGACTTGTCGGCCAAGGTGCTCGACAACACGGTCGCGGCCATCGTGGCGCTGCGCGATGGCCTCAATGGGCAAGCGGTGGCCCGGGCCATTGAACTCTTGCGTCAGGCGCGCCGGGTGGAGTTCCACGGGGTGGGCAACTCGCACATCGTGGCTGTCGATGCGCAGTACAAGTTCTTGCGCTTTGGCATCTCGGCCACGGCCCATGCAGACAGCGCGCTGCAGTCCATGGCAGCAGATTTGTTGATGCCTGGCGATGTGGTGGTGGCGGTGTCGCGCTCAGGTGCCGTGCCTGAGTTGCTGACGGCGGTGAGCCGCGCCCTGGCCGCTGGCGCTTCGGTGGTCGCGATCACGGCCAGCGATTCACCCCTGGCCCGCAAAGCCACAGTGACGCTGGCGGTAGACCACGTGGAGGGTCGCACGGTGCAGCTGTCCATGGTCTCGCGGATTTTGCACTTGTTGATGATCGACGTGCTGGCCGTGGGCTTGGCCATGCAGCGTCCCGATGCCGTGCGCACGCCGTTTGGCCTGCGCGACGACACGGCGGCTTTGCAGCCCTGGGTGGACTGGATCTCGCACGCCCGCTGAGGGGTTTCAGCTGATCAGGCTGGGCTTGCCGGGCAGGTGGGCGGCGCCATGGGCCAGTTGCTGGATGCGTGCCCAGTCACCGGCTTTGACCGCGTCAGCGGGTGCCAACCACGAGCCGCCCACGCAGGCCACATTGGGCAGGGCCAGGAAGCTCGGTGCGGTCTCGAGGGTGATGCCGCCCGTCGGGCAAAACAGCGCCTCGGCGAAGGGGCCGCCCAAGGCTTTGAGCATGGGCACGCCGCCGGCCTGTTGCGCCGGGAAGAACTTGAAGCAGGCAAAGCCAGCGTCCATCGCGGTCATCAGCTCTGAGGCGGTGGCCACGCCGGGCAGCAAGGGCGCCAAGTGGCCGGCTTGCGCGGCTTCGGCCAGGGCCGGCGTCAAGCCAGGCGAGACCACAAACTGCGCGCCCGCTGCGGTGGCGGCTTCCCACTGCTGGGGCGTCGTGATGGTGCCGGCAGCCAGCACCGCCTCAGGCACTTCTTTGGCAATCGCCGAGATCACCTCCAGGGCATTGGGCGTGCGCAGCGTCACTTCCAACACCTTGAGGCCGCCGGCCAGCAGGGCACGGGCCAGGGGCACAGCGTCTTCGGTGCGGTCAATGACCAGCACGGGGATGACGGGGCTCAGGCTCATGGCCTGCTTCAGCATGGGGTTGCGGTTGCTCATGGGGCTTGCTTTTGGAGGTTGGAGGGGCAGGGCTTGCGACCCCGGTTCATGCACTCGGCATGGTCATGCCAAACGTCATGGCGCCTTGCTCGGCACCGCTCACGGCGTGGCGCATCGCGCCAAACAGTTCACGGCCCGTGCCATGTGCGTTGGCACTGAGGTTGGCTTGGGCCACCTCACGGGTCAGCCATTCGGCGTCTGGCACCAAGGCATCGAGTGTGCCGGCTTCGGCGTCCAGGCGAATCACATCGCCGGCGCGCACCTTGCCCAAGGGCCCGCCCGCGCTGACTTCAGGTGTGACGTGGATGGCGCCGGGCACCTTGCCCGAAGCGCCCGACATGCGCCCGTCGGTCACCAGCGCGACCTTGAATCCTTTGTCTTGCAAGTTGGCCAGCGTGGGCGTGAGCGAGTGCAGCTCGGGCATGCCGTTCGCGCGTGGGCCTTGGAAACGCACCACGGCCACGAAGTCTTTTTCCAGTTCGCCGCGTTTGTAGGCGGCGATCAGCTCGCTCTGGTCATTGAAGATCACGGCGGGTGCTTGCACCACGCGGTTCTCGGGCTTGACGGCCGACACCTTGATCACCGAGCGCCCCAGGTTGCCCTTGAGCACGCGCAAGCCACCGTCTGCCGAAAACGGCTGTGCGGCGGTGGTCAAGATGGTGGTGTCGCCGCTGAGCGCCGGTGCGTCGATCCAGCGCAGTTTGCTGCCTTCCAGTGTCGGCAACTGCGTGTAGGCGTACAGGCCTTGCAAGCCATTGAGGCCGCTGGCCACGGTCTGCACATCGCCATGCAGCAAGCCGGCGCTGAGCAATTCGCGGATCAAGAAAGCCATGCCGCCAGCGGCGTGGAACTGGTTCACATCGGCCTTGCCGTTGGGGTAGACGCGGGCCAGCAGTGGCGTCACCGCGGACAGGTCATGGAAGTCATCCCAGTTGATGACGATGCCGGCCGCGCGTGCCATGGCCACCAAATGCAGCGTGTGGTTGGTCGAGCCGCCCGTGGCCAGCAAGCCCACCAGGCCGTTGACGATGACGCGCTCGTCCACCATGCGTCCCACGGGCGTGTACTGCGTGCCCTTGCGGGTGAGGTGGGCCACACGGCGTGCGGCCTCGCGGGTCAGTGCTTCGCGCAACGGCGTGCCCGGCGACACAAAAGCCGAGCCCGGCAGGTGCAAGCCCATGATCTCCATCAGCATCTGGTTGCTGTTGGCAGTGCCGTAGAAGGTGCAGGTGCCAGCGCTGTGATAGGCCTTTTCTTCGGCCTCCAGAAGGGCGTCTTTGCCGATCTCGCCCGCGGCGTAACGCTGGCGCACCTTGGCCTTGTCATCGTTGCTCAAGCCCGTGCCCATGGGGCCGGCGGGCACGAACACGGTGGGCAGGTGCCCAAAGGTCAAAGCGCCAATCAACAAGCCGGGCACGATCTTGTCGCACACGCCCAGGCACAGCGTGGCGTCGAACATGTTGTGCGACAGGGCAATGGCCGTCGACATGGCGATCACATCGCGCGAGAACAGCGACAGCTCCATGCCGGCCTGGCCTTGCGTCACGCCGTCGCACATGGCGGGCACGCCACCGGCGAACTGCGCTGTGGCGCCCACTTCGCGAGCAGCCTGTTTGAGCCACTCGGGGTAGGCCGCCAGCGGTTGGTGGGCCGACAACATGTCGTTGTAGCTGGACACGATCGCGATGTTGGGCGCACGTTGCTCACGCAGCCAGATCTTGTCGGTGGGGGGCGACGCGGCATAGGCGTGAGCCAGGTTGGTGCAGCCCAGTTGGGCGCGTTCGACCTGTGCGTTGCGGGCAGCGTCGTCCACACCTTGAAGGTAAGCCGCGCGCGTGGCGGCGCTGCGCTCACGGATGCGCTGGGTCACCGCCAGCAGTTGCGGGTGCAGGGGCGTGGGGGGCAGGGCCATGGTGTCGGGCTCAAAAAACGTGGCTGAGGCATCAATGTAGCGAAGTTTCATGACCTTGTCTTGCTTCGCGCATTGGGAAAAGCATCAT
>JAVLFO010000105.1:0-1774 GCA_046052805.1 Aquabacterium sp.
GGACGGCAACCACGACGTTGTCCGCGTGCCCATCCAGAACCCTCGTGATCTCGCCCGTGTCCAAGTTCCACACCCGCGCCGTCTTGTCTGCCGACCCTGTCATCGCCGTCGTGCCGTCGGCTGACACGGCCAGCCCGGTGATGGACAAGGCGTGTCCTCGGAGCACCCTCGCGCACTCGCCCGTGGCCACGTTCCACACCCGTGCAGTTTCGTCGTCCGACCCCGTCACCGCCAGCGCGCCGTCTTGCGAGAGGGCCACTTCCGCGACCCGCCCGGTGTGCCCTCGCAGGACTTGGACGCACTCGCCCGTGGCCACATTCCACACCCGCGCCGTCGTGTCGTCCGACCCGGTCACCGCCGTCCTGCCGTCGCCCACCACAGCCACGGCACCGACCAAGTCGGCGTGACCCTCCAGCACGCGCACGTGCTCGTCCCCCGATCCCTGCCATGTGTGCAGACGCACACTCCCGTCCTGGCTGTACCACCGTTGCCCCGTGCAACGAGAGGTCCAGTGACGTAACGCGGGAATGGCGATGCGCATCCCTCGCCATCCCCGCGCGCTCGACGGGATCCGCGAGGTTCCACACGTACGCCGTCCTGTCGAAGGACCCCGTCACGACCGTCGTGCAGTCGAGCGACACGGCCATCGCGCCCTCGCTCTCGGTGTGCCCCTCCAGCACCTTCACGCACTCGCCCGTGGTGACGTTCCACACCTGCGTCTTGAAGCGCGCACCCATCACCACGGTCTTGCCGTCGAGGGAGACGGCCAACGCGAAGACGACCCCGCCTTCCACGATCCCGCTGATCGACAAGTGGTCCCCGGTCTCCGCGTTCCACACGCGGAGCGTCTCGTCCCACGACCACGACGCCACGCGCTTGCCGTCCGTGGAGATGCCCACCGCGGGTACTGGCTTGGTGTGCCCCTCCAACACTCTCTCCAGCTTCCCCGTTTCCGCACTCCACACGCACACCGTCTTGTCCGTCGCGCCCGTCACCACCGCCTTACCATCTCGGGAGACGGCCACCGACAAGATGTGCCCGTCGCGCCCTCCCACGCTCGAGATCACGCGCTCTCCCGTCTCCACGCTCCATGCTCGCACCGCATGGTCTGTCGACCCAATCACGACCGTCTTGCCGTCAGCCGAGAAGGCCACCGCATACCTCAGGTTCCTGCTCCACACGAGCCCTGAGAACACCCTCACGCGCTCGCCCGTGTCCGCGTTCCACACCCGCGCTGTCGAGTCGGACGAGACCGTGGCCACGAGCTTGCCATCGGAGGAGATGGCGACCGCCCTCACTGCAGAGGTGTGCCCTCGCAGCTCCATCGCGCACTCACCCGTGTCGAGGTTCCACACCCGCGCCGTCCCGTCCTCGCTTCCCGTCACCGCTCTCTTGGCGTTGGAGGACAGGGCCACGCCCAAAAGTCTGACGACCCTGTCGTTGTGACCCAGCAAACGTCCTCGGGCTTCCTCCCCCGCCTTGGCGAGCCCCGACCGGCGCGCGCTCGGCACGAGCACGCGGAGGCCTCCCTCACGCACGGCGCGGCGGGCCCACGCCTCGACGTGGGCGCGTAGGGAGGCGAGACCATCGTCGGTCGCGCCCGGCGAGGGCGGCGGGCATCGCCCCATGAGCTGCCCTGCGAGCTCGCGAGGGTCGCGGATCACGGCCTCCGCGCTCAGCTCGAGGACGTTCGCGAGGAGCTCAAGATCCGCGCCCGAGCGCCGCGCGTCGGTCGCGACGCGCGCCACGCCCCCACGTCCGAGCTCCGCCACGC
>JAVLFO010000106.1:0-3694 GCA_046052805.1 Aquabacterium sp.
ACATTGCCAAAGAACAAACCGTACCCCACCGACAAGGTCAAGGCGCCGATGGCGAAGTTACGATTGGCAAACAAGCGCAGGTCCACCACGGGGTGGTCTTGCGTCAGCTCCCAGATCAGGAAGACGACGAAGCCCACCAACGCCACGAGGCCCAAGGCCACGATCTGGCCGCTTTCAAACCAGTCGAGCTCCTTGCCCTTGTCGAGCATGATCTGCAAGGCACCCACCCACATCACCAGCAGGCTCAAGCCCACGGTGTCGATGGGCAGCTTCTTGGTCGGCGTCTCGCGGGTTTTGTAGATGCGCCAGCTCACGGCTGCGGCGGCCAAACCCACGGGCACGTTGATGTAGAAGATCCACGGCCAAGACATGTTGTCGGTGATCCAGCCGCCTAAGAGTGGGCCGGTCACCGGCGCAACCAGCGTGGTGATGGCCCACATCGCCAGCGCCATGCCGGCCTTGGCCGGTGGGTAGCTCGACAGCAGCAAGGTTTGCGACAGCGGGATCATGGGCCCGGCGACCAGGCCCTGCAGCACCCGAAAGCCGATCAGCATTTCAAGGGACGTGGCCAGGCCACACATCCACGAGGCCAGCACGAACAGCAAGACGCTGGCCGTGAACAGGCGCACCGCCCCAAAGCGCTGCGTGAGCCAGCCCGTCAAAGGCACCGAGATGGCATTGGCCACACCAAAGCTGGTGATCACCCACGTGCCTTGCGTGGGGCTGACGCCCAGGTTGCCCGCAATGGCCGGCAGCGACACGTTGGCAATGGACGAGTCCAGCACGTTCATGAAGGTGGCCAGCGACAAGGCCACGGTGCCCAGCGCCAGCGAAGGACCGGTCAAGGGCTGCAATGGCGCCGCCTGCGGTGAGGCCTCGCTCATGTTCAAGCTCCCTTGAGGGCAGGCTTGTTGGACACGACAGGCGCTGTGGCCTGCGCATTTGCAGCACGGCCGAGGTTGCTGTCGATGATGCGTTTGACCAGCGCATCGGCGTCGACCTGCAGGTTGTCAAACACGGTGGTTTGCGCAGCGGCCTCGGTGCGGGGTGCTTGCGCCAACACGGCGCCGCCCTGCTCGGTCACGTCCACTTCCACTTCCATCGACAAGCCCACGCGCAGCGGGTTGGCCTTGACTTCATCAGGCTGCAAGCTCAAGCGCACAGGCACGCGCTGCACGATTTTGATCCAGTTGCCCGTGGCATTTTGTGCGGGCAGCAGCGAAAACGCTGCGCCCGTGCCTGCGCCCAAACCCAGCACCTTGCCGTGATAAACCACCTTCTTGCCATACACGTCGGCCGTGAGCGTGGCGCTCTGGCCAATGCGCACGCGCTGCAACTGGCTTTCCTTGAAGTTGGCGTCCACCCAAGGTTGGTCCAAAGTGACCAAAGCCATCATGGGCGTGCCTGCCTGCACACGCTGACCCAATTGCACGCTGCGCTTGGCCACATAGCCATCCACAGGGGCGACCAGGGCCACACGCTTGAGCGCCAAGTAAGCCTCGCGCACACGCCCTGCGGCACGGGCCACATTGGGGTGCTGCTCCACCGAGGTGCCTTCGGTCAGTGACTGGTTCGACGACAACTGCTCGCGCGCCGCCGACAAGGCCGATTCGCTGGCCGCCAAGGCGCTGCGGGCCGATGCCAACTGGGCCGTGGCATGGTTGTATTCCTCTTTGCCCACCGCGCCCGTGGCCAGCAAAGGCGTGCGGCGGTTGACGTCATCTTGCGCGCGGCTGACTTCGTTTTGCGCCTTGCTCACGTCGGCCTGACGCAGCTGAATCTGGGCCGACAAACTCGCGTTGTTGGCAAACAGGGTGCGTACTTCGCGCACGGTCTGGGCCAATTGGGCTTGGGCTTGGTCCAAGGCCACCTGGGCATCGGCGGCATCGAGCTTGACCAGCACCTGGCCGGCCTTGACCTTGTCGGTGTCGTCGGCACCGATGGACACCACCGTGCCACCCACCTGCGGCGTGACCTGCACCACATTGGCCGCCACATAGGCGTTGTCGGTGTGCTCGTAGTGGTTGGCCACCAGGTAGTAGTAAGCGCCATAGGCAGCGCCACCGAGCAGCACCACGGCGGCCACGGCGGTCAGGCCCTTTTTGCGAGCGGGCGGTGCACCGGCGTTGTCGGTGTTGGGGGTGGATGCGGCGTTGCTCATGAACGGTCTCCGGTCTGCGCGGGGGTGTTGTTTGGGGTGGACGTGGCCTGTGCGGCCTGGGTCGCTGGTGCTGATGTGGGGGGCGCTGACGCCACAGGGGCCGGGCTCAAGCTGCCACCGAGTGCGCGCACCAAAGCGAGCTGCGTGTCAGCAGCGCGGGCTTGCAGGTCAACGGCCAAACGCCGTTGCTGCAGCACCGCGCTCTCGGCGCTGAGCACCGTCAGGTAGGTGCCCAAGCCGGCACCGTAGCGCTGCTTGGCCAGCTGATAAGAGGCCTCGGCGCTGGCTTGCGCATCGGCTTGTTCGCGTTGCTGGCGGGTGATCGATTGGGCGCTGTGCAGCTGGTCGGCCACCTCTTGCACCGCTTGCAACACGACCTGGTTGTAGCCGGCCAGGGCCGCGTCTTGCTCAGCAACCTTGCCTTGCAAGTTGGCACGGCGGCGGTCGCCATCGAACAAAGGCAAATGGATCGCGGGCATCAAGCCCCACTGCCAGCTGCCCGGCTTGAGCAACTGGTCCAGCCCAATGCTGTTGTAGCCGGCGTAGCTGACCAAATCGATGTTCGGGTAGAACATGGCGCGGGCCGCGTCCACTTGGTGACCAGCAGCTTGCGCACGCCAAAGGGCGGCCATCACATCGGCACGGCGAGCCAAGAGGTCCATGGGGACGCGGCTGGGCAAAGCGGGCACCTTCAGCGCGCTGATCGACACGCTCAAACCATCAAGGGCCGCAGGCGGCTGGCCGGTCAAAGCCGCCAGGGCGTGGCGCGCCAGGCCGATCTGCTCGTCAAGGGCTTCGATCTGGTTGCGCACATCGGGCAAAGCGCCCTCGCCTTGCTTGAGCTCCACGGTCGTGTCCAAGCCGGCTTGCACGCGCTGGCGGATCAGCGACAGCATCTCATTGCGCTGGGCCAAGTTGCGCTCGGCCACCAGGCGCTGCGCTTGCAAACGCCCCAGTTGCGCATAACTGCGTGCCACCTGCGACGACAACAGCAAACGAGCCGCCTGCACGTCGGCCTGTGCCGCACGGTTCTGGCCAATGGCGGCGTCCAACTCGGCGCGCTGCTTGCCGAACAGGTCCAGCTCCCAGCTGCCTTCCAGCTGCAAGGTGCCGATGGTGCGCGTCGAGCCACCCAAAGGCTTGGGGTAAATGCCGTTGGCCGTGAAGTGCTGGCGATCGGCTTCGGCCGTCGCCTGAACCTGCGGCAACTCGCTGCCGCGCGTGAAGGTTTCAGCCGCCTGGGCTCGGCGCCAGCGCGTTTGCGCCACCTGCATCGAGGGGTTGTCGCTCAAAGCTTGTTGGACCAAAGCGCTGAGCTGCGCATCGCCAAACGCCTGCCACCACGGCGCCAGTTGCTCGCCAACCTCTTGCGTGGCGGGCCGGCTCAGCCCCAGCTTGGCTTCGTCCGTGGCGCGCAGCGTGGGCTGCACGTCTTGTTGCGTTGAGCAGGCGGCCAGCGCCAGCAAAGCGACCACCGTCAGTGGCGCGATCAGGGCCTTCAATCGAGGCCTCTTGGGGTGATGCATGACAACT
>JAVLFO010000107.1:0-4015 GCA_046052805.1 Aquabacterium sp.
TCCGCGCCCAAGCCTTCGTGCAGGCCTATGACGCCGTGCGCCCCTTGACTGCCGATGAGCTGAGGCTGCTGCCCGACCTGCTGCGCGCGGCAGCCCTGCGTTTTTGGACCTCTCGGCTGTGGGACTTCCACCTGCCGCGCGATGCCGCGATGCTCCAGCCGCACGACCCCACCCACTTTGAGCGCGTGCTCACGCTGCGCCGAACTCAGGCCTGGTCTTACCAGCGCCCGACGGCGGCACAGGCATGAAGCTCAAACTGGTCAAGGCCTCGCAAGGCCTGGTGTGGGTCAGGCAAGGCATGCTGGCCAGTCGCAAGCAGCCGCTGGGCTTCGTGGGCCTGTTTGGGCTGATGGCCAGTGCTGCCATGCTGCTGATGGGCATCCAGGCGCGCCTGGGCGGCCTGCTGGTGATCGCCGCCATGCCCCTGATGTGGATGGGCTTCATGCTGGCCACCCGCCGCGTGATCACTGGGCAGCGCATCACGCCCGCTGTGCTGATCGAGGCCGTCAGGGGACCAGACAGCCCCCGCAAAGCCTTTGCCACGTTGGGCGCAGCCTACGTGTTGGGCACCATGCTGGTGATGCAGCTGGCGCAATGGTTGGGGCCCGATCCGGACGCGCTGGACGCCGTCATGGAAGCGGCCAAAACCACGACCGATGTGATCAGCAGCCCTTTGGTCCAACAAGACATGCTGACGCGCATGGTGCTGACCTTGCCTTTGTCACTGCTGTTCTGGCACACACCGGCTTTGCTGCTGTGGGCACAATTGCCGGTCAGCAAAGCGCTGTTTTTCAGCGCGGTGGCCACTTGGCGCAATCTGCCGGCCTTCATCGTGTACGGCATGGCCTGGGGCGGCGTGGTCACAGCACTGGCTTTGTTTGACCGCGCGCTGAACACCTTGCTGCCTGAGCCCTTGGTGGGCGACCTGCTGACCCTCGTCGCCAGCATGTGGGTGATCGGCGCGTTTTACGCCTCGCTGTACTTCACGGTGGTCGACTGCTTCGAGCCCCAACAGGCCGAGGGCATGCCCCCTGAAGTGGCGGCTTGACCTGGACGGCGCGAGCTGAAGGCCTGCGTGGCCTCAGCTCAGTTGCTCAGGCGCTCGACGCCTTCGAGTGGGCAGGCGTAAATGGCGTTGCGCAAAGCGGCAATGGCTTCATAGCGCGTGAAGCTGCGGCGCCAGGCCAGCACCACCCGACGCGTCGGCACAGGCGCCTCGAACGGGATGTAAACCACATAGGGATTCGGCTCGATCGGCACCGACAAGCGCGGCACCACGGTCACGCCCATGCCAGCGGCCACCATGTGCTTGATGGTCTCAAGCGACGAGCCCTCAAAGCTCTTGCGGATGCCTTCGGCATTGCTTGAAAAACGCGCGTATTCGGGGCAGACCTCGAGCACGTGGTCGCGAAAGCAATGGCCTGCGCCCAGCAGCAACATGGTCTCTTGCTTGAGCTCTTCGGCGCTGATGCTGGCGCGCTGGGCAAAGGGGTGGCTGCGTGGCACCGCCACCAAAAACGGCTCTTCGTACAAGGGCGCGACGGCCAAATTGGTGTCGGCAAAGGGTTCGGCCATGATGGCGCAGTCCAGCTCACCCGCGCGCAACATGTCGAGCAACTTGACGGTGAAGTTCTCTTGCAGCATCAAGGGCATTTGCGGCACGCGCGCAATGGCCTGGCGAACCAGGTCGGGCAAGAGGTAAGGGCCAATCGTGTAGATCACTCCCAAGCGCAGCGCCCCAGCCAAAGGGTCTTTGCCGCGCTTGGCGATTTCTTTGATGGCCTGGGCTTGCTCCAGCACCGCTTGCGCCTGGCGCACGATGTCTTCGCCCAAGGGCGTGACGCTGATTTCGGCGCTGCCTCGCTCAAAGAGCTTGACGTCCAACTCGTCTTCGAGCTTCTTGACGGCCACAGACAGGGTCGGCTGGGAGACGAAGCAAGCCTCCGCGGCGCGGCCAAAGTGGCGTTCGCGCGCCACTGCCACGATGTAGCGCAATTCGGTCAGGGTCATGGGATCAGATTGTGGCGCATGGGCATGAACCCCATCAAGCCTTGAGGTATTCGGATTTTTGACCCAACCAGCGGGCCACGTGCCGTTGTGCAGCCTGGGGATGGTCGCGCAGCATGCGCAGGGCCGCCGCACGGGCTTGCTCGACCAAGGCCGCGTCTTCGTGCAGGTCGGCAAAGCGAAGCAAGGCGGCGCCCGACTGACGAGCCCCCATGAACTCGCCAGGTCCGCGGATCTCCAGGTCGCGCCGCGCAATCTCAAAACCGTCGGTGGTTTCGGCCATGGCCTTGAGGCGCTGCTTGCCCGAGTCTGACAAGGGCGAGCCATACAGCAGCACGCACACACTGGCCACGGCCCCGCGCCCCACCCGGCCGCGCAGCTGATGCAACTGGCTGAGCCCAAAGCGCTCGGCGTGCTCGATCACCATCAAGCTGGCGTTGGGCACGTCCACGCCCACTTCGATCACGGTGGTGGCCACCAGCACCGACAAGGTGTTGGCCGAGAACTGCGCCATCACGGCGGCCTTCTCGGCGGCCGGCAGTTTGCCATGCAGCAAGCCCACGCCAAAGCCAGCCAAGGTGGCGCTGAGCTCTTCGTGGGTCTGCGTGACGTTGCTCAGGTCCAAGGGCGGACGCCGATCGCTGGTGCGGCCGGCCTTTTCGTCGGCCACCTGGTCGGTCTCCTCGGTCTCGTCGATCAAGGGGCAGACCCAGTAGACCTGGCTGCCTTTGGCCACCTCGTCGCGGATGCGCTCGATCACCTCTTCGCGGCGGCCATCGGCAAATACTTTGGTGACGATGGGGGTTCGGCCAGGGGGCAACTCGTCGATGGTGCTGACCTCCAGGTCGGCCAAATAGGTCATGGCCAGGGTGCGGGGGATGGGCGTGGCGCTCATCATCAGCATGTGGGGCTCGAGCTCGCTGCTCTGCAGCTTGGCGCGCAGTTGCAGTCGCTGCGCCACGCCAAAACGATGCTGCTCGTCGATCAAGGCCAAGCCCAGCCTGGCAAATTGCACCTGGTCTTGGATGACGGCATGGGTGCCCACCACCAACTGCGCCTCACCCGAAGCCACGGCAGCCAGCTGCTCGCGTTTGGCCTTGGCTTTGAGGCTGCCTGTCAGCCAAGCGACCTTCACCCCCAGCGGCTCCAGCCAGCCCACGAGCTTGCGAAAGTGCTGCTCGGCCAAAATTTCGGTGGGCGCCATGAGCGCACATTGCCAGCCCGCGTCCATGGCCACGGCGGCGGCGATCGCGGCCACCACGGTCTTGCCGGACCCCACATCCCCTTGCAGCAAACGGTGCATCGGTTGGGGCAGCGCGATGTCGTGTGCGATCTCTTCGCACACACGCCGCTGCGCCGCCGTGAGCTGAAAAGGCAGCACGCCCAACAAGCGGTCTTGCAAACCTTGTGGACGGGTACGCAACACGGGCGCCTTCAGATGGGCCCGCTCAGCCCGGGCCTGCAACTGAGACACCTGCTGAGCCAAGAGCTCTTCGAACTTCAGGCGCTGCCATGCGGGGTGGCTGTGGTCTTCCAGCGCGGCGAGCGAAACCTCGGCACGGGGGTGATGCAAAAAATGCAGTGACTCGCGCAGGCTGGGCACCCCGCTGGGCAACAAGGCACTCGGGATCAGCTCATCCAGCGGCGCACGCGACAAGCCCGCGGCCACCGCTTTGCGCAAGTAGCTCTGAGGCAGGCCCGCACCGGTGGGGTAGACCGGGGTGAGCGAGTCGGCCAGCGGCATGCCTTCAGACACCACACGTACGGTGGGGTGCACCATCTCGCGTCCGAAAAAACCACTGCGCAACTCGCCGCGCACCCGCAGGCGCACACCCGCGCCCCAGCTTTTTTGTTGCGATCCGTAAAAGTTGAGGAAACGCAGCAGCACCTCGCCCGAGCCATCGTCCATGCGAACGATGAGCTGTCGCCGCCCACGGGCTTCGATGCGGTTGTCGCGCACCACGCCTTCAACCTGCACCGTCTGGCCGTCGCGGGCATCGCGCAGCAA
>JAVLFO010000108.1:0-2248 GCA_046052805.1 Aquabacterium sp.
CCGCCGTTGTCTTGATGGCTCTCATAAGCCCACACCCAGTCGTCATGCAGGGCATGCGCCAGCTGCAGTTTCATGGCTTCGCGGGCTGCGTGGATGCGCTGCGGGTCGACCACGTCGAGCTGCTCGGCCACATAAGCTTCGCTGGGCAGCGTCAGAACCAAGTCTTTGAAGGCCGCGTCCAGGTCTGGGTTGCGCAGCACTTCGCGCAGGGCGTGCACGAAACGCGCATCCAATTCAGCCTGACCTTGGCCAGTGACGGCCGCCAGCAAGCGACGCAGGGCCAGCTTTTGTGCGGCCTCCCAGCGGTTGAACGGGTCGCTGTCATGGCTCAGCAAGGTGAACAGCGCGTCGTCGCTGAGCTCAGCCTCGAGCACCACCGGCGCTGAGAAGCCACGCAACAACGAAGGCACAGGCTCAACGGGCACATGCACGAACGTGAAAGTTTGGGTGTACTCGCTCAACACCAGCACCGTGTCGTGGCCCAGCGGGTTGAGCTGGCCTTCGAGGTGCAGGTTGATGTGGCGACCATCAACGCCCACCAAGCCCATGGCCACGGGGATCACATAGGCGTACTTGGCAGGCTGGCCCGGCGTGGGCAGGCTGTGCTGGTTGAGCGTGAGGGTGTAGGTCTGGTTGGCCGCGTCGTACTGCCCTTGGGCCGTGACGCGGGGCGTGCCCGCCTGGGCATACCAGTTCTTGAACTGGTAGAGCTTGGCGTTGAGGTCAGAGTGCGGGTTGGCGTCGGCAATGGCCTGAGCGAAGTCATCGCAGGTCACTGCTTGGCCGTCGTGGCGATCAAAGTACAGCTTCATGCCAGCCGCAAAGCCCGCTTCGCCCACCAGGGTGTGCATCATGCGCACGACTTCGGCACCCTTTTCGTACACGGTCGCCGTGTAGAAATTGTCGATCGCCATGTAGCTGTCAGGCCGCACAGGATGGGCCATCGGGCCCGCGTCCTCAGGGAACTGCAACTGGCGCAGGGTGCGCACGTCTTCGATGCGCTTCACAGCCCGGGCACTGGTGCTGCCCGCCATGTCTTGGCTGAACTGCTGGTCGCGGAAGACGGTCAGGCCTTCTTTGAGCGAGAGCTGGAACCAGTCGCGGCACGTGACGCGGTTGCCCGTCCAGTTGTGGAAGTACTCGTGGGCCACCACGCTTTCGACGTTGCCGAAATCAACGTCGGTCGCGGTGGCAGGGTTGGCCAGCACAAACTTCGTGTTGAAGATGTTCAGGCCCTTGTTCTCCATGGCGCCCATGTTGAAGTCGCTCACGGCGACGATCATGAAGCGCTCCAGGTCCAGGCTCAGGCCGAACTTGGCTTCGTCCCACGCAATCGACGCGATCAGCGAGTTCATCGCGTGCTCGGTCTTGTCCAAGTCACCCGCACGCACGTAGATTTGCAGCAGGTGGTGCTTGCCAGCGCGGGTCAGCACGCGTTGTTCACGGCGCACCAGGTCAGCGGCGACGAGGGCAAACAAATAGCAAGGCTTGGGGTGCGGGTCTTCCCACACGGCAAAGTGCTTGCCGCCGTCCAGCGCACCTTCTTCGATCAGGTTGCCGTTGGACAGCAGCGCGGGGTATTTCACCCGGTCGGCCTTCAAGGTCACCTTGTAGGTGGCCATCACATCCGGGCGGTCCAGGAAGTAGGTGATGCGGCGAAAGCCCAGGGCCTCGCACTGCGTGAAAAAGCCGCCACTGCTGGTGTACAGGCCAGACAGCTGCGTGTTCTTCTCGGGGGCGCAGGTGTTGCGGATCTCGAGATTGAACGGCTGCTGGGGCAGGTTCTCCAGCACCAGTTGCTGGGCTTCAAAGCGGAACGAGATCGGCTCGCCATCGACCAGCACCCGCGTGAGGGTGATGTCTTCACCGTCCAGGCGCAAAGGCGCGCCGGGCTGCTCCGGGTTGGGCTCGACGGTCATCTTGTTGATGACCAGGGTCTTGGCCGGGTCCAGGTCGAAGCACAGGTCAACGGTCTTGATCCAGTGGGCGGGGGCGGTGTAGTCCTCGCGCCGAATCAGCAAAGCAGTACCTTCACGCATGGCGTTCCTTGGGTCTTGTAGACGATGGGGTCGAGTGAGGGCCGGGCTCAAATGCCCTGTTTCAGGCTGGCCTCGATGAATTGATCGAGGTCGCCGTCGAGCACCTTTTGGGTGGCCGAGATTTCAACGGTGGTGCGCAGGTCTTTGATGCGGCTGTTGTCTGTCTCTTATACACATCTGACGCTGCCGACGACTAGTCGAGTGTAGAT
>JAVLFO010000109.1:0-7901 GCA_046052805.1 Aquabacterium sp.
CGTGATCGACGGCTTCATGATCCAGGGCGGCGGCATGACGCCCGACCTGAAAGAAAAGCCCACCCGCGCGCCCATCCCGCTGGAAAGCCGCAGCGGCCTGAGCAACCAGCGCGGCACCATCGCCATGGCACGCACCAACGTGCCTGACTCGGCCACCGCCCAGTTCTTCATCAACGTCAAGGACAATGGCTTCCTGGATGCCTCGCGCTCACCCGACGGCAATGGCTACGCGGTGTTCGGCAAGGTCGTTCAAGGCATGGACGTTGTCGACAAGATCCGCAAGGTAGAGACCACCACGCGCGGCCCGTATGGCGATGTGCCTGTCCAACCCGTTCTCATCAAACAAGCCACCATCGAGAAATAAGATGACCAAAACCGTTGAACTGACCACCACCGCTGGCGTGATCCGCATTGAACTGGACGACGCCAAGGCCCCTGTGACCGTGGCCAACTTCTTGGAATACGTGAACGCAGGCCACTACGACGGCACGATCTTCCACCGCGTGATCAAGGGCTTCATGGTCCAAGGCGGCGGCTTTGAAGCGGGCATGAAGCAAAAGGCCACGCGCGGTGAGATCCAGAACGAAGCCAACAACGGCCTCAAGAACGACAAGTACACCCTGGCCATGGCCCGCACCAGCGCGCCTCATTCGGCCAGCGCCCAGTTCTTCATCAATGGCACCGACAACGACTTCTTGAACTTCAAGTCTGAGTCGCCACAAGGCTGGGGCTATGCCGTGTTCGGCAAAGTGGTTGCAGGCACTGAAGTGGTCGACCAGATCGAAAAGGTCAAGACCGGCCGCAAGGGCTTCCATGACGACGTGCCACTCGAAGACGTCGTGATCACCAAAGCCGTTGAGCTTTGATGTGATGGGGAAGACACCCTTCCCCCTCTACACGGCCCATGTGCATGCACCGCCCTCGTGGCGGTGCATTGATTTCATCTCTGACATTCACTTGCACGAGGGCCTGCCCAAGACCACCGAGGCCTTGGGCGCTTACCTGCGCAGCACGCCCGCCGATGCGGTGTTCATCTTGGGTGACCTGTTTGAGGCCTGGGTGGGCGACGACATGCGTTCGCAAGCCTACGAGGCCGCCTGCACGCAGATGCTGGCACAAGCGGGCGAGCGCCTGCACTTGGCCATCATGGTCGGCAACCGCGATTTTTTGCTGGGCCCCGATGCCTTGCAAGCCTGCCATGCGCACAACATGGTAGACCCCACCGTGCTCCACGCCTTCGGCAAAACGGTGCTCACCATCCACGGCGATGAGCTGTGCCTGGCCGACGCAAGTTACCTGAAGTTCCGGGCGCAGGTTCGCCAAAACGCCTGGCAACAAGCCTTTTTGAGCGCCCCCCTGACAGTCCGCTTGGCCCAAGCCCGCCAGATGCGCGAGGCCAGTCAAGCGCACCAACAAGGTCAAGTCAAACAAGAAGGCTACGCCGATGTGGACGAGGCCAACGCCGGTGCGTGGATGCAATCCGCCGGCGCCGACACCCTGGTGCACGGCCACACACATCAGCCGCAAAGCCAGGCTTTTGGACTGCCGGGTGGCACGCGCCACGTTTTGAGCGATTGGGATCTGGACCACGGCCAGCCACGCGCCGAAGTGCTGCGCTGGCAAGCCACAGGCTTTGAGCGCATCAGCCTGGTCTGAGCCCAGCGCAAGGGATCAGCGCACCGCCTGTGGCACGGCAGCCAAGGTCTGCGTGCCCGTGATGATCATGCGGACCATCAAGGACAGCTCCTCGGTGAAGACGGCAAACCGGTCGTCAGGCAAGTCCATCGCAGAGGCGCCCATGGCGAACACCAAGCGGGTGATGGCCTTGGCAGTCAAGGCAGGCTGGAACAGCCCGGTGCCGTTCGCCTCTGCCAGCCGCGCCAAGTCTTGCTGAAGCTCTTCTTCAAAAAACTGGAGCTGCCGGTCCACGGCCTGCTTGAAGGCGTCAGACCCCACCGTGCCCTCACGCAGCAAGATGTGCAGCAAACGGTCGTCTGAGCGCAGTTGCTCCATGAAGGCCTCGATGGAGCCACGAACCACGCTGCGGTCTTGCGTGGCACGTTTGCGCGCCTCGCCAATGATCTCGCGCAGCGACTGGCCTGCACGCTCGATGATGGCCACGGCCAGCTCGTCCATGTCGCGGAACTGACGGTAAAAGCTGTTGGGCGCAATGCCCGCCTCTCGCGTGACCTCGCGCAAGCTGAGCGTCGACACGCTGCGGTTCGGACCGGCGAGCTTGAGCGCCGCGGCGATCAGGTCATCGCGCGAAATCACGGGCTTGCGGCCGGGTGAGACCACTGAAACAGGGGACAGGTTGCTACTCATTGATGCCTGTCAAAAGGTGGGCGATGATAACGCAATCAATTAATGCACAAGTGTATAGACAAATGTCTCTCTGTGCGTATACTTCGCTCAGTTTGCTTTGGAGCCCGTCCGTGTCCGCCACTGTTCCTGCCCCCACTTCGCGTCCAGACGCCGCCCGCAGCGGCGCCGTTCGTCAGTTGCTGTCGCCGCTGATCGACTCCGGCGTGTTCGACTTCTGGGTCGGCATGGTCAACCCCGCATGGTCATGGAACCGGCCGCTGGCCCGCGTGGTCGATCGCCGCGTCGAAGCGCAAGACACGGTCACCCTGATCCTCAAGCCCAATGGCAATGTGGGCAGCTTCAAGCCGGGTCAGCACGTGAACGTGAGCGCCGAGGTCAACGGCCGCCGGACCACGCGCAGCTACAGCCTGACGGGCGTGCCCCAGCGCGACAAAACCTTGTCCATCACGGTCAAGCGCGTCGAAGCAGGCCGCTTGAGCACCCACCTGTGCCAACACACCCGCGTGGGCGATGTGCTGGAAATCGGGCCCGCTTTTGGCGAGATGACCTTGCCCGCCCAACCAGAAGGCGCTTGGCTCTTTTTGGCAGCAGGCAGCGGCATCACGCCTTTGATGGGCTTGACCCGCGCCTTGGCGCAGCAGGCCATGCCGGTTGACCTGACCCTGATCTACTGGGCCAAAACCCGCGCCGAGCTGTGTTTTGCACGCGAGTTACGCGAGCTGGCGTCCCGGCACACACGCTTCAAGCTGCACTTGGTGTTGACCCATGAAGCTCAGCGCCTGGCCGACGAGCACGAAGGCCTGATCAGCACAGAACAGTTGCAACAGCTGGTGCCTGATCTGGCTCAGCAGCAGGTGTACGCCTGCGGCCCTGGCGGCTTCGTGGAGGCGGCCCGCAGCCTGACGCAAGGCCAGGTGCGCAGCTTCATGGCCGAAGGCTTCACGCCTTCAGCGCCCAACGTACATGGGCTGGACACGACCCGCACCGTGCGCGTGCTGCTGCAGCGCAGCGGCCGTGAACTCACGGTGTTCTCAAGCACGCCACTGCTGGACGCGCTGGAGGCGCAAGGCTTGAACCCACAATCAGGTTGCCGCATGGGCATCTGCCACACCTGTGTCTGCACCAAGCACAGTGGCACCACCCAAGACGTCAACACCCAAGAGCAAGACGTCGAACCAGACACCACCGTGCGGCTCTGCGTGAGCCGCGCCTGCACCGACATTTCGCTGGACCTTTGAAGATCAAGCCCTCATGAGCACCACTTCACTGCACCGCCACATCAGTGGCGACGAACTCAAGCGCTTCGGCGCCGAAATTGACGCCCTGCGCGCTCGCACCGTGGCAGACCTGGGTGAGCGCGATGCGCGCTACATCCGCAACATCGTCAAAGCCGTGCGATTCACCGAACTGGCCGGTCGCGCGCTGTTGATGGCAGGCGCCTTCCTGCCATCGACCTGGATGTGGATGGCTTGGGCGGCGGGTGCCGTGATCCTGGGCATGTCCAAGATCCTGGACAACATGGAGTTGGGCCACAACGTGATCCACGGTCAGTACGACTGGATGGGCGACCCCCACCTCAACGGCAAGACCTTCGAGTGGGACATCGTGGGCACCAGCGAGAACTGGCGCAAGACGCACAACTTCCGTCACCACACGTACACCAATGTGCACGGCATGGACGATGACATTGGCTACGGCGTGCTGCGGCTGTTCCCCGAGCAAAAGTGGTCGCCTGGCCGCTTGGGGCAGCCGCTGTATGCCTTGATTTTCGCGATCCTCTTCCAATGGGGCGTGGCGATCCAGGATCTGCGCCTGGGCCGTTACTTCACAGGCCGCATGAGCAAGGCCGAACTGGGCAAGCTGTGGGCGCCTGTGCGCAAGAAGATGAGTCGCCAGCTCATCAAAGACTACGTGGTCTTCCCCTTGCTGGCTGGCCCTGGTTTCTTGACCGTGCTGACGGGCAACATGGTCGCCAATGTGATCCGCAGCATTTGGACCTACACCGTGATCTTCTGCGGGCACTTCACGACCGACGTCGAGACCTTCCCGAAAAGCGTGCTCAAGAACGAGACCCGCGCGCATTGGTACTTGCGCCAAGTGCGCGGCTCGTCCAATCTGTCGGGCGGCTTTTTGCTCAATGTGATGACGGGCAACCTGAGCCACCAGATCGAGCACCACCTCTTTCCCGATGTGCCCGCCAACCGCTACGCCGAAATGGCTGTGCAGGTGCGTGAGATCTGCGCGCGCTACGGCCAGCACTACAACACCGGCTCGATGGTCGGGCAGTTCAGCCAGGTGCTGTGGCGCATCTTGCGTCACTCGTTCCCGAGCAGCCCCGCCAAGGTGGTGGGCGACTTGCAGACCAGCAAGTGATCAGCCAGTGAGCAGCTAAGCCCGGCTGGCGCCAATGAGCGCCGGGAAGGGCGAGTGGATCACGTACACCGGGATCCGTTGGAGGTAAGGGCCAAAGCGGCCTTTGGCCTCAAAGCGGGCCCGGAACGCCGAGCGCTCGAAGAACGCTCCCAGGCGAGGCACGATGCCCCCTCCCACATAGACACCACCTTGCGCCCCGAAGGTCACGGCCAGGTCGGCTGCCACCGTGCCCAGCATGGCGCAAAACGAATGAAGCGCGGCCACGCACAAGGCACAACTGCCATCCACACCACGTTGGCTGACATCGGCGGGCGACAAGGGTTCGGGCACAGCACCTTGCAGTTGCGCATGCGCGTGGTACAGCGCCACCAAGCCGGGCCCTGACAAGGCGCGCTCGGCAGACACGTGTGGGAACAGCGTGCGCAGCACTTCGATCACGCGGGTCTCTTCGGCATCAAAGGCCGGCAAAGTGACGTGCCCCCCCTCGCCTTCAATGGGCACCCACAGGTCACCATTTGCAGGGATCAAAGCCGACACGCCCAGACCTGTGCCCGCACCCACCAGCGCCAGCGCTTTGCCAGGCATGGGCTCGGTGCCCCCAACTTGCGTGAGCTCATGGGCTGGCAGTGCTGGCAAAGACAAGGCCAACGCTGTGAAGTCGTTGATGAAACGCAGACTGGCCAAGCCGAGGGCGTCGCGCAAGCGGCTGATGGAGAACGCCCAGTGGGCATTGGTCATCTTGACCTCGTCGCCCAAGATCGGGTTGGCGATGCCGATCACGCCGGTGCGCGGAACGCCGCAACCCGCCAGGGGCAAGACCTGTTCGAGGTAGTGCAGGATGGCTTCAAGCGGGCCAGCAAAGTCGCCACACGCCAGGTTGACGATGTGTTCGATGGGCGCGCCAGGCGCGCTTTGCAGCGCCAAGCGGGCGTTGGTGCCGCCCACATCGCCCAGCAGCTTGGGAAAGTCGCTCATGAGGGGTCTCACTCGGTCAGGGTCTGCCGTGTTCAGTCGGCATGAAAGGCGTGCACCGGCACGGCCTGCTGGCGCACCACCAGGCGGATGGGCCACTCGGCCACCGGGCCAGGCTCACAGGCTTGTTGCAGCAAGGCCCATTTCGAGGCGCCGGTGATGTGCACCACGGCCACACGCGTGTCGAGCAGCGCGCGGCGGCTCAAGGTCAGGCGCGGCACAGGCACATTGGGCAGCAAAGGGGCAGACACGGCCATGCACAAAGGCGCGTGGGCGTCGTCCAGGGCGGTGGTCAGCTCGGGCGTGAACGGGAACAGCGAGGCCGTGTGTCCGTCGCCACCCATCCCAAAGAGGGTGACGTCGGCCGGCCAAGGCAGCTTCTTCAGGCGGGCCTCGATGGCGGGCTGGCCTTCAAAAGGCGTGGCCGCATCGGTCACCAAGGACACGAACTTGGCTTGTGCAGCTGGGCCTTGCAACAGGCTGGCGCGCACGGTGCGCTCGTTGCTGTCGGCGTGATCTGGCGGCAGCCAGCGGTCGTCGGCCAGGGTGATGCTGACCCGGGACCAGTCCAAGTCCACCTGAGACAAGGCCTTGAAGAACGGCAAGGGCGTGTTGCCACCCGAGACCACCAGCAGCGCTTGACCACGCTCGGCCAGGGCCGCACGCAAACGCGCGGTCACGAATTCGCACAAGGCCAGGGCCAGTTGGGCCGCATCGGGTGCGGTGTGAGATTGCAAAGTCATATTTCTTCGTGCCAGGCCAGGCCATCGCGCCCCAGCAAGGCGCTGGAAGCGGCTGGGCCCCAAGTGCCAGCGGTGTAAGGCTTGGGGCGCTCGCCGCTGGTGCGCCAGGCGTCCATGATGGGTTCGACCCAACGCCAGGCGGCCTCTTGCTCGTCGCGACGAACGAACAAGGTGAGGTTGCCACGCATCACGTCCATGAGCAAGCGCTCGTAGGCATCGAGCCGGCGCGAGCGAAAGGTCTCCGCAAAATCGAGGTTCAGGTGCACCGGCTGCAGGTTCATCACATCGCCTGGCTGCTTGGCCAGCAGGTGCAGCTCGACCTTTTCGTCAGGCTGCATGCGGATCACCATGCGGTTGGGGTTGAGGCTTTCGGCCGACTGCCCAAAGATCGAGTGCGGCACGCTGCGGAAATTGACCACGATCTCGGCCACGCGCTGCGCCATGCGTTTGCCAGTGCGCAAGAAAAAAGGCACGCCCGCCCAGCGCCAGGTGTCGATCTCGGCACGCAGGGCCACGAAGGTTTCGGTGTGGCTGTCGGGCTTGATGTGGTCTTCTTCAAGGTAGCCGCAAACAGGCTGGCCGCCCGCAGCGCCAGCGCGGTACTGACCCCTCACGGTTTTCTGGTTGACGTCAAAGCCGCTGATGGGCCGCAAGGCGCGCAAGATTTTGAGCTTTTCATCGCGCACCGCATCGGGCGAGATGGTCGCTGGCGGCTCCATGGCCACGATGCACAGCAGCTGCAGCAGGTGGTTTTGCACCATGTCGCGCATGGCGCCGACCTGGTCGTAAAAATCGCCACGCGACTCCACGCCCAGCTCTTCGGACACGGTGATCTGCACGTCGCGCACCGACTCGCGGCGCCACAGCGGCTCGAACAGGGCGTTGCCAAAGCGCAGCGCCATCAGGTTCTGCACCGGCTCCTTGCCCAGGTAGTGGTCGATGCGGTAGATCTGCTGCTCGCCAAAGTGGCCGCCCACGGCGTCGTTGATGGCGCGCGACGAGGCCAGGTCGTGCCCCAGGGGTTTTTCCAGCACCACGCGGCTGCGCTCGCTGACCAGACCCCGGGCGGCCAATTGGTCGCAAATGGTGGCAAACAGGCGCGGTGCGGTCGACAGGTAGAAGACCCGTTCACGCTGGGACTCGGCATTCAGCACCTCGGCCAGGTGCGCATAGCTGCTGGCATCGAGCGCATCCACGCGCACGTAGTCGATCTTGGGGGCCAACGTGGTCCAGGCCTCGGCCACAAAGGCATCGCCCAGGTACTGCGACATGCGCTCGGCCGAGAGGGCCCGGTAGGCCTCCGTGCCCAGGTCTTCGCGGGCCACCCCGATCACGCGCAGGCGGGCGGGCAGCAACTCGTCTTGGTGCAAACGCAGCAAGGCAGGCAGCAATTTTCGCAAAGCGAGATCGCCGGTGCCGCCGAAAATCACCAGGTCCAACTCGGGGGCGGCTTGCAGTCGTGTACCCATGCTTCCTCATCGCGTGGCT